>JANMSL010000615.1:0-3182 GCA_031389245.1 Lysobacterales bacterium
CACGCCAGTTGGCAATGGAACAGTACTGTGGCCGGCTTTGGCAGTGGCAGCATGAACCTGACACGACTGACCAGTTTGAGCGGTCGCGAATGCACACCGGGCAGCGATGCGGAGGCCGCGCGTTTCCTGACCCAGGCCAGCTTCGGTCCAACGGCAGCCAGCGTGAGTGAGGTGCGCACGCTGGGCTTCCCGGCCTGGATCGCGGCGCAGAAATTGTTGCCGACAACGTTGCAGCGACCCACGCTGGAACAACAGGTGGCCGCGCACGTGCTGGTGGATCCGCGCAACGCGCAGTACTACAACGCGTTCCGCGTCGAGCGCTGGTTCAATACTGCGGTGAGCGCGTCGGATCAACTGCGTCAACGCATGGCGTTTGCGCTGTCGCAGATCATGGTGCTGTCCGACCAGGGCTCGCTCTCCAATAACCCGATCGGCGTCGCCGAATACAATGACATTCTGTTGCGACATGCGTTCGGAAACTATCGCGACCTGTTGCGCGAGGTGACGCTCAGCCCGGTGATGGGGGCGTTTCTGACCAGCCTGCGCAATCAGAAAACGGATTGGACTTTGGATGCAAGCAACAACCTGGTTGCCGGGCTGATCGCGCCGGACGAGAACTACGCACGCGAGGTCATGCAGTTGTTCTCGGTCGGTCTGGTCGAGCGCAATCGCGACTTCTCGCCGATCCAGGTCGGCGGACAAAACGCCGCGACCTACACGCAGGATGAAGTTACCGACACCGCGCAGGTGTTCACCGGATGGGCCTACGCGTGCAGCGGTCCGGCAACCGTGGGCGGCATCAGCATCAATCGCAACTGCACCGGCTGCGTTGGCAGCGCGTGCAATTTTTCGTCAACGCTGTTTTTCTCCAATCCCGGGCGTTACGCGGTGCCAGGTACAGTCACTGCACTGATGCATCCCGACGGTTATCTGCCGATGGTCTGCTATCCGCGCTACGCGGATACCGGCCGCTCGGCGACGGCTTCCAACAACTATGCGGTATTGCCGGCGCCCAACGACATCAAGTCATTGATCGCCGGAGTCAGCGTCGCGCCGAGCAGTGTTGCCTGCCACGCCAGCACTACGGGCAACGATCAGCAGACCTGCCTGAACTACTGCACGGCACAGATCGACACACAGATCGACGCGCTGTTCCTGCATCCCAACGTGCCGCCGATGATCGCGCGCCAGCTGATCCAGCGGATGACGACGAGCAACCCCTCGCCGGGCTACATCGATCGGGTGGCGGCGACGTTCGAGAACGATGGCAGCGGTGTGCGTGGCAACCTTGCCGCGGTGGCGGCCGCGGTGTTGCTTGATCCGGAAGCGCGCGTCACGGTTCCCGCAGCAAATTTTGGCAAGGTGCGCGAACCATTGCTGCGTTTGACAGCCATTTGGCGCGGGTTTGGTGTGCTGGCGAGTGGCGGTGTCTACGGCGTGACTGCTCCCGAACGCTTTTACGCACAACGCCCGCTCGGTGCGCCCTCGGTATTCAACTTCTACGAGCCCGATTATCAGCAGCCCGGTGAAATCGCCGATGCCGGATTGTTTTCGCCAGAACTGCAGATTCTCGATGAGTCCACCGCCATCACCACCGCCGATGAACTCTGGCGCCGCGTATTCGCTGGCTACTCAACCAACAATGCCACCTCAACCAGTTTCAGCGCGCCGACCCAGGGCGCTTATCTATCGCCAGCCGAACTGGACTTATTGCCGAGCGACAACGCGGGACTGATTGAGTCGCTGAACCAAAAGCTGATGTTTGGCGCCATGAGCAGCACGATGAAAACCAAGCTGACCGCGTTGCTCAATGCCGACATGGCCGCCGCTGACAAGCGACGCAAGGCGCTGGACATGATCCACCTGATTGCCATTTCGCCTGAATTCGCGCTGCAGCAATAGCACCCGCCGCAAAGCATCAAGGAGCCCGTCATGCGCTGCACTCATCCCAAACATCGTCGCGATTTCATCAAGCAGCTGGGCGGCAGTTTCGCGCTCGGTTCGGTTGCCAGCCTCTTGCCGCAACTCGCGCTGATGCCGCGCGCCGTGGCACAGGCCAGCGGCGGCGGCTATCGCGCCCTGGTCTGCGTCTATCTTGCCGGCGCCAACGATTCGTACAACTGGCTGGTGCCGCGTGATTCCGAAAGCGCGGGCAGTCGCTATGACACATATCGATCCACACGCGGTGGCGTCTATTCCGCGACCAACACCAATGGCCTGGCACACGCCTTCAACGACCTGCTGCCGATCACACCCAGCAACACCAGCAGCGCCTATGGACTGCATCCATCCAGCACCGATTACACCGCAGTCAACGGCACCAGCTCCCAAGCGCACAGCGGGCTGCAAACCCTGTTCAATCAAGGCAAGGCGGCGTTCGTCTGCAATAGCGGGCCACTGGTGCAGCCGATCAGCAAGACCGACTACGACAATGGCGCGCCGCGTCCAGCGCAACTGTTCTCGCACAACGACCAGGAGCTGCTGTGGCACGTCGGCATGTCGGCGCCCAACGACCCTTTGTCACGCTTCGGCTGGGGTGGCCGCGTAGCCAAGCTCACCGCCGGCGGTTCCTTGCCCAACGGGCTATCCCCGACCATTTCTTTGGCCGGTTCCGCGCGTTACCTGATCGGCGACCAGATCCTGCCGTATCAAATGGCCACCAGTGGCGTGAATCTGATCGACAACTACACCGCGGGCATTACCGACAACAACTATTCGTCAGCGCGCCGCGCTCTGCTGAACGATCTGCTCGATGACAGCTATGCCCATCCTTTTTCGCGCGAGTATGGGCGTGTGGTGAAGCGCTCGCTGGATGTGGGTGAAAGTCTGTCGGGCCTGCTCGGCGCAAGCGACGGCAGTGGTGATGTGACCAGTGTTTTTCCCGCCGGCAATACCCTGGCCGACCAGCTGAAAATGGTGGCGCGGATGATCAAGGTCAGTCGCGCGGCGTTCTCGGCGCAGCGCCAGGTGTTTTATGTGCGCGTCGGCAGCTTCGACCTGCACGACGGCATGTTCGTAGCGGGTCAGCCGGTCGCCACCAGCGGCCACGGCGCACTGCTCACTACCGTCAACCAGGCCCTCGGCGCATTCTGGGCGGCGCTCGGCGAAATCAACGCACGCTCGGAGGTCACCACGTTCACCATGAGCGACTTCGGCCGCACGCTCACCGGCAATGGCAGTGG
>JANMSL010000619.1:0-7967 GCA_031389245.1 Lysobacterales bacterium
TGTATTCCGGAGCTACGGGCCTCTGGCAGGTACCCACGCGCGGCGATGCCGTAGCGGGACCCGCGTCCCTCGTATTGACCTTTGCGATGCCGGCGGGCGGCGCGGATCTCACCTTGCAGGCTACCGCCAGCACGGCAGGCACGGTGGATGTCAACAGCGCCAACAACACCGACAGCGTGACCGTCACCGGTTTCCCCGATGCGTTGTTCGCCAACGGTTTCGAATAAGCGGTTGACAGGTTGAGTCGGCGGCGCGAACCCTTCGGGGTTCGCGCCGTTTTTTTTTGGAATGCGTGTGAAGATTCCAACCGTCTCCGAGTGAGCGCCCGCCGCCAACTACAATGATGGAGATGAGCACCGCGCCCGAGTTTCCGATCAGCCCTCTGCTTCCCGAAATCGTCGCCAGCCTGGAAGCAACGCCGCGGCTGGTGCTGGAAGCACCGCCGGGGGCGGGCAAGACCACGCAGGTGCCGTTGGCCTTGCTGCAGGCGCCGTGGATGAAGGGTCGCATCCTGATGCTGGAACCGCGGCGGATCGCGGCGCGATCGGCCGCGATGTTCATGGCCGCGCAGTTGAACGAGGAAGTTGGCGAGCGCGTTGGCTATCGCATCCGCTTCGAATCCAAGGTGACTGCGCGCACCCGTATCGAAGTGGTCACCGAGGGCATTCTTACGCGCATGCTGCAGGATGATCCAACGCTTGATGGCGTAGGCGCGGTGCTGTTCGATGAGTTTCACGAACGCCATCTGCACAGTGATCTGGGCTTGGCGCTGTGCCTGGATATCCAATCCGGCATCCGGCCCGATCTGCGCTTGTTGGTGATGTCCGCCACACTGGATGGAGAAAAACTGGCACGCTATATGGATGCGCCGCGTTTGACTGCGGAAGGGCGCAGTTATCCGGTGACGATTGCGCACGTGCCAGCGCGGCCACAGGAGACTTTGGAGTTTCAGCTGCAGCGCGTGGTGCAACTCGCGCTGACCGAAACCGATGGTGATGTGCTGTGCTTCCTGCCCGGCAAAGCCGAGATCGATCGCAGCATGCGGCTGCTCGCCGAGGTCGATGCCGAAGTGGATGCGCTGCATGGTGAGCTGGGCATCGACGAACAAGCACGACTGCTGCGGCCGGGGACACGTCGGCGCGTGGTGCTGGCAACCAATGTCGCCGAATCCAGCGTGACGCTGCCCGGTGTGCGCGCGGTGATCGACACGGGCCTGGCGCGCGAGCCGCGTTTCGATGCCGCCAGTGGCATGAGCCGATTGGAAACGGTAGCCATTGCGCAGTCTTCAGCGACGCAGCGCGCCGGTCGCGCTGGTCGCGTTGCGCCCGGGCGCTGCTATCGGCTGTGGCCGGAGAGCCAGCGGCTGGATCCGGCAACGCGTCCAGAGGTGCACCGCATCGAACTGTCCGCGTTCGCACTGGAGCTCAAGACCTGGGGCAGCGTTGATCTGCGACTGCTGGATCCGCCGCCGCCGGGCACCATGGCCCAGGCCCTGGAGCTGCTGCGTGCGTTGGATGCGCTGGACGCCGACGATCGGCTGACCGCACATGGGCGATCTTTACTCGAACTCGGCGTGCATCCGCGTTTGGCCAATGCGATGCGGCGCGCGCCGGCAGCGTTGCAGGGCCTGGCCTGCGATGTTGCGGCGCTGATCGAAGCGCGCGATCCGATGCGCGGTGAGGCGCGGCGCAGCGATGATCTGCGCACCCGCATTGCCGCATTGCAGGCGTTGCGCAGCGGGCGCTCCAGGCATGATGGCGCGGATCGTCAGGGGCTGGCCAGCATCGATCAGGCGGCCAAACAATGGCGCCGGCGTCTGCGCATCGACACCGTGCGTGAGGCGCAGATCGGCAGCCACGATGTCGGCGATGTGCTGGCCTTCGCCTATCCGGATCGCATCGCGCGCAAGGACCCGTCGAACCCGCGCCGATATCAGCTGGCCAATGGCCGCGGTGCACAGCTGCTGCATGAGTCGGCACTATTCGGCGAGCCCTGGATCGTGATCGCCGAGATCCGCTTCGACGAACGCGACAGCCTGATCCAGCGCGCAGCGCCGATGGATGTGGACCTGCTCGAACGCGCATTTTCTGATCGCTTCAGCAGCGGCCGCCGCCTTGCATTCAATCGCGAGACGCGCATCGTGGAAGCCAATGACGAAAAGCGATTCGCCGATCTGGTGCTGTCGACGCGCCATGTGCCAACGCCGCGCGATGCAGAAACTGCGGCGATGTTGCTCGCAGGCATCGCGCAAATCGGGCTCGCCTGTCTTCCGTGGAGCGAGGCTTCGCAGGAATGGCAGGCGCGCGTGCAAAGCCTGCGCGAGTGGTGCCCGGAGCTTGGCCTGCCCGATGTCGGCGACGCGGTGCTTGCCGTCACGCTTGATGATTGGCTGCTGCCGGCGCTGCAGGGCAAAAGCAAACTCAGCGAATTGAGCAGCGAAGATTTCGGCGAGGCGCTGCGTGCACGGCTGGATTATGCGCAGCGGCGCGCCGTTGATGAACATGCGCCGCGCGAGATCATCGTGCCCAGCGGCATGAGCCGCAAACTGAGTTACACGCGTGGTGAGGCGCCGTTGCTGGCGGTGAAGTTGCAGGAATTGTTTGGCTTGGCCGACACCCCACGGATTGCCAAAGGCCGCATACCCGTCGTGCTGCATCTGCTATCGCCCGGCAAACAGCCCGTGCAGGTGACACAGGATCTGAAGGGGTTCTGGGAGCGCACCTATCCCGAAGTGAAGAAAGAACTCAAGGGACGTTATCCGCGCCACCCCTGGCCCGATGATCCGTGGACGGCGACCGCTACGCATCGCGCCAAGCCGCGCGGCAGTTAGCCGGTGGGTAGGACCAGCAACAGCGTCCGACCACAGGTCGGACCCACCGGTGGCCGGGCTGGTGCTGGGTCCGCGCTGTGCGCGGACGCTTTGGATCCGAATGTGCGCGCAGTTCACTCAAGGGCACCTGAGCAAGCGCGTCCGAGTCCAAGTATTTTGTCCAATTGGCGCACATTCAAGTTAACTTTAACCGGATAGATTGCGAGGCTCGCGCAGCAATTCCTGGAGTCTGTTGCGTCCGTGCCATTGCCGGATGCCATAAATTCCAGGCGCGCGATTGCGGTTGGGATAGGAGCCTGCGGCGCTCCTGCCACATCGTCTGCGATATCAGAAGCGATCACTTAATCCGCGACATCGAAAACTGGAGAAATCATGCAATATCACGTCGATACTGAATCTTTACGACGCCGGCTGGCCGCGGCCGTCGTCATCCTGACGATTGCAGTGCTACCGATAAGCCCGGGCAATGCGTTCAAGCCGACCGCCGAATTCGGCCATGTCGGCGTGGTCCGCGATGCCGTCACCCCGATCACCCGAACCGCGACCGACGGTAATACCCTGCGTTTCTCGCCGCGGGCAATCGATGAGTTGCGCGATGCAACCGCCGGTGTCGATGAAATATTCTCCGACCGCGGTGAGCTCAGCGTACCCAATGCACATTGTGACGACGAATTGCTGCCAGCGTGCAGCCAGCGCATTTTGACCATTAAGAACGCCATTATCGCCAATCTCAGCAATGATTCCCGAGATGGCAGCGCCGCGCGCGCCCAGGCCGGGCGAGCGTTGCATACCTTGCAGGATTTTTACGCGCACAGTAACTGGGTCAACGCCCCCGGTCCGGGTAATGCAGGCGCAAATACCGCCCTTGGACGCAGTGTTATGGGGGCTTTGCCGCGCGCTACCGTCACCTGCGTAGACAATTTTTTCGACGACGCGCTGACCGGCGCAGGATTAACCTCGATCACCACCGGATATTTCGGCAGCGTCGAACCGCCTGCCGGCAAGTGCGCGCATGGCGTGATTTCGGGGGCAGGCATTCACAAAGACGCACCGGGTCGGCCCTTCCATGCGCAGGCACGCGCCGCGGCCGTTGCCAGTACGCTCGACTTCATCAATCAGATCCTCGATGCACCGGGCGTTGCCGGCAATGACGAGGCGATCCGGGCGTTCATGGATATCCGCGGCACGCTTGGTTTCGTCGTTGATGACACCGGCTCCATGGGCCCGGATATCGCAGGCGTCAGAAGTTCCGTGCAGCAAATCGTCAACGCGGTCGCCGGCACTGAAAACGCGCCGGACAACTACCTGCTGGTGCGCTTCGGAGATCCCGATGTCGGTGCGCCGTTCAAGACTTCCGATGCCTCGGCATTGCTGGCTGCCGTGAACGGGCTTTCGGCGGGCGGCGGCGGTGATTGTCCGGAGCTTTCGCAAGGCGGTTTACTGTCGGCGATTTCCGGTGCGAGCAGCGGTGCCAAGCTGTACTTCTATAGCGACGCCTCGGCCAAGGATTCGTCACTGGGTGGCAACGTCGCCGCCGCAGCAAACGCCAAGAAGATCAGCATCAACTACGTGATCACCGGCAGCTGTTCCCCGATTGATCCGGCATATATCCGAGTGGCGCAGGAAACTGGCGGCCAGGTGTTCTTCATCCGGCGTTCGGAAGTCGGTGCGATTTTCCACCTGATCGAGCCGTCTTTGTCCGGCGATCTGCGGCCGATGTTGGTGCTCAACGATCGATTCGCTGGTGCTGCCAAGAATTTCGATGTGCCGGTCGATTCGACGGTGCGAAGTGTCACCTTCTCGGTCAGCGCTGATGCTTTGTCGTCGGTAACGGTGACCCGTCCATCCGGTGCTGCGGTACTCACCACCGACGCCGATGTCACCTATACCCCTTTGTCCACGGCACGCATCTACACCATCAACGCGCCCGCGGCCGGAAGCTGGAACGTATCAGTCAACGGCAGCGGTGATCTGTCGCTGTCGGTTCTCGGTAACAGCCCGATCGACTTTGCCGATTTTGCCTTTGTCGAGTTGCGCGGCCGTATCGAGCACGAAGGCCTGTTTCGCCTCAACGGACAGCCCATTCGTGACGACGAATACGTTGCACGCGCGCACGCCTTCGGTCCTTTCGCCAGCATCGAGTTCGAGCGCGTCGCACTGGACGGCACCGTGATCGGACCGCTCGCGTTGAGCGCTGGCGGCAATATCGACGCGGCAGCGGACGAGTATGTCGGCAGCATGGTCGCTACGCAGGCTCCGTTCCGCGTCTATGCGCGCGGCGTCGACGCCAGCGGCGCCGCGTTCCAGCGCGCCTATGCGCCGGTGTTTCGCGGCCAGACGGTTAAGGTCGAGCCGGTGACTGCCGGCACCACGTTGGTGCCCGGCGCAACGACTCAGGTCGAATTTCGTGTTACCAATCTCGGCGTTTCCGGCTCGTTCCGCATCACCGCCAGCGACGACGCACTTTTTGCCGCCGGAAGCGCGCCTGCAGTCATCAGTCTGGGCAATGAAGAGTCGGCCGTGGTCAGCGTGTCGATGGTTGTACCGGAGGCAACCCTGCGCGAATTCGATACGCTCACGGTGTTCGCCCGTTCGACGAGCGATGCCGATATCGGCAACAGCGCGCTGGTCGGACTTCCGATCGGTGTGGCTGACGGTGATGGTGACGGCATTCCGGACGACACCGATGTCTGCCCGAGCTCCAACCTGACGCCAACCGTGGTGATCGGCGGATGCGATTCTGGGGTTGCCAACCAGCTACAAAGCAGCGGCTGTTCGTTTTCCGACCGGATCGGCGAGATTGCTGCCGGAGCCAACAACCATGGGCAATTCGTCAGTAGGGTCGCGCAGTTCACCAATCAGTTGCGCGCCGATGGCATCATCACCGGCAGCGAAAAGGGAGCGATCCAGTCATGCGCGGCGCGCGCGGCAATTCCCTGAAGCTTGAGCGGGCGCGTACGACGGAGCGTGATGTCGCGCTCCGTCCGGTCGTTCGGCGGCGCGTCGTTCGATGACGCCGCTGCCGGCGCGCGCTGCGCACATTGGCAAGGTGCTAATCGCATTCGCCACCATGCTGGCGTGCGCGTTGCTTGCAGTGATTGTGCACGCGTTGGTCGGATCGTGGGGACGTGATCCGCGACCTGCAGCTGCGGTCATGGCGCTGTTGCTGGCCATGGCCGCGTTCTACCTGGCAGGATCGCGGCGCTACCCCATCGGCAGCCTTCTGGCGGCGCTGCTGCTGGCGGAACTGGTGCTGATCGCCGCGATCGGCTGGTTTGCCTACGGCGGCGTGCCGCGACTCGATCGATTCTTCAGCTCGTGGTTCGTCACCAGCGCGCTGATCATTGCGCTGCCCTGGCTGATCGGGCTGGCGGCGGGGCGAGTCCGGTCCCGAGCGCCGATGTAGTCGGCCCTGCAAAATCACTCAGCGAACGAAGGAACAATCACCCAGCGCTGCAGTAACGGTTTGGCCGGGCCGGTGGGGGGCCGTGCTGTGCGCGGACGCTTTCACTCTGAATCTGTGTGCAATTCAGCTAAGGGAATCTGAGCAACAGCGTCCGACCACAGGTCGGACCCACTGGTGGCCGGGCTGGTGGTGGGTCCGCGCTGTGCGCGGACGCTTCATTCGATCGCTCTATGTAATCAACGCAGCAAACGGCGCCGAATCGTTGAGGTACTGGTTTTTCAGCTTCACGTAATTGCGCGCTGAGTAGTACAGCATCTCGATTTCCTGGTCGCTGATCAGGCGTACGAACTTGCCCGGATTGCCGAGCCACATTTCGCGTTCGCCGACGATTTTTCCTGGTGGCACCAGACAGCCGGCGCCGACAAAGCCATGCTTGCTCACGGTCGCGCCATCGAGCACCGTGGCATGCATGCCGATCAGGCAGGCGTCTTCAATGGTGCAGGCATGCAGAATGGCGCCATGACCGATGGTGACATCGCTGCCGATCAGCAGCGGAAATCCACCGACGGTGTACGGTCCGTCATGCGTCACATGCAGCACAGCACCATCCTGCACGTTGGTGCGGGCGCCGATGCGAATACGATGCACATCGCCGCGCGCCACCGCGAATGGCCAGATCGATGCGTCTTCACCCATTTCCACGTCGCCAATTACCAGCCCGGCCGGATCGACGTACACGCCCGCCGCAAAGCGCGGCATCTGGGATTTGAAGGGTCGGATGTTCATGCGCGCAGTGTAATCACTGCGACGGTGAATGTGTTCCCTGCGTCGTTGCTGTCCCTGCCTACGCAGTATTGACTGCGTACTCACCTCGGCGGGTTTACACTCGACACCCCGATGCCGACGGAAGCGCCGCGATGAATGCCCAACTCAAATCTGTGCCGACGGTGACTGCCGACGCGCTGGCGCAGTTGCTGCGCGCACAGCAGGCCGCCCAGCTTGCGCACACATCAGATTATGCCGAGCGCGTCAACGATTTGAAGCGCCTGCGCTCTGCATTCAAAGCGCGACTGAACGATTTCGTTGCAGCGATCGCTGCGGATTTCGGCCAGCGTTCCTGGCACGAATCGGTGGCCAGTGATGGTATGCCGGTGCTGCGCGAAATCGATCACATCTGCAAACACCTGCGGCGCTGGATGCGGGCGAGTCCGCGCGCGGTCGACATCAACTTCCTGCCGGCGCGTGCCGAGGTGCGCTATCAACCGGTCGGTGTGGTCGGCATCATCGCGCCGTGGAACTACCCGGTGAACCTGGCGCTGGCGCCGCTGGTCAGTGCACTCGCTGCCGGCAACCGGGTGATGCTCAAGCCGTCCGAACATACGCCACGTACATCCGAATTGTTGCAGGAGTTTCTTGCCGGACTGTTCCCGCGCGAGCAGGTCGCCTGCGTGCTCGGCGGCGCCGATGTGGCCGCGTCGTTTGCCGCGTTGCCGTTCGACCATCTGTTTTTCACTGGCTCCACCCAGGTGGGACGCATGGTGATGGCTGCCGCCGCACCCAATTTGACGCCGGTAACTCTGGAACTCGGCGGCAAGTCGCCAGCCATCCTGGCGCCGGACTATGCCATCGCCAAGGCAGCAGCGTGCATCGCGGCCGGCAAGTTTTTCAATGGCGGGCAAACCTGCATCGCACCGGACTATGTGTTGTTGCCGGCGAACGATCACCCGCGTT
>JANMSL010000627.1:0-1866 GCA_031389245.1 Lysobacterales bacterium
TCGGTGCGCTTGGCATCAAATTTGCCAAACATGGAGTCCAAGGTCAGCAAGGTTCCCGAGGCAGGCTGCCATTGCAATGATCCGGTGATGCCGAGTCGCTCCTGATCATGGATCAACTGGCCGTAGCGTGGAATGCGCGGATGAAAGACAGCTGCGTCACGCGCCGCGGCAAAGGGCGATGCAGCGGAGAAACCGCCGCTGCTGGTGCCGGAATCCCAGCGCACCGTACTATGGCCTTCCTCGGACAGATTGCGTTCGCTGTAAGCGACTGAGAGCAGGGCACCGAAGGCACCGTCGGCAAAGGTGTTGCTGATCAGCATCGCCGCGCGCGGATCAAATTCGTCTGACAAGTCGTTGTAGCCGCCTTGGCCCGAAGCGACAAAGGTGAAGTCCTGGTAATCGAATGGACGCGCCACAGTCAGATCGACGGTGGCGCCGAGCGATCCTTCCTCGAGTTCCGCAGACGAGGTCTTGCGTACCGCGAGGTTGTTGAATAGCTCCGAAGCGAACACGTTGAAGTCGAATCCACGCCCGCGATTCACACCGCCAGAACTATCCGTACCGCCGGTTGTGGTCAGTGCCTCCATACCATTGATGCGTACACGACTGAAACCTGGGCCAAGCCCGCGCACCGAAATATTGCGTCCCTCGCCCGCGTCGCGCGCGATGGAGACGCCGGGGATTCGCTGCAGTGATTCGGCAAGGTTCAGATCGGGAAATTTGCCGATGTCCTCGGCGACGATGAAATCAACCTGGCCAGTCGCGCCGCGTTTCTCGTCCAGCGCTTTGACCAGACTCTGCGAGAAGGAAACGACGATTTCTTCCAACTCAGTGGTCTTGACGTTATCCGCCTTTTGTTCCGTCGCTGCTTCGCGCTCGGCCTGGGTCAGGGCGGTGTCGGCGGGCGCGGCGGCGGTCTGCGCGCGCGCAATCATCGGCACGCCGTGCAGCGCCACCGCGATTGCTGCGGATAACAAAGCCACTACTGGGCGACGCATGTTGAAATGGTTGTTGCTCACTATGACCCCTCCTGATCTATGAGATAACTCGGACGCGCAGCGCGCGGCAAGCTTGATGACACCGGTAGCAATTCGTGGCAGAGTGCATGACACCGGTGGCCAAAAACAGATTAACAACAACTGCGCTGCAACAACAATAGGCTTGTAAACATTTCGTTTAGGACGCCGAATTGCCGCTTAAGTAGTTGAAAAAATGAATATTTGTGATGCGGTTAGAACGCATTGCCGGCGAATGGTTGAGTGCTGCAATGCAGCACTAGAGGCCGGGACAGACCAAGGCCAAAGCGTGCGCCGACGCAGAGGTGGCGAACGCGGTGGGCTCATTCAATGGGCCATCGCAGCGGGCGATGGGCTTCAATGGTTGCTGTGCATGGAGCAAGTCGGTGCACACTGCGCAGCACAATACAGGAGCGGATTGATGGACAGATCATTGCTGTGTTTCGGGGAACTGCTGTTGCGTCTGGGTGCGCCGGGCCGGCAAATGTTGCTGCAGTCGCCACAGTTGGAAGTCTATGTCGGCGGTGCCGAAGCCAATGTTGCGGTTTCAATGGCTCGATTTGGGCATCGAGTTTCGATGCTCAGTGTGGTGCCGGACAATCCACTGGGTGAAGCAGCCACCGGCGAGTTGCGTCGGCACCGGGTGGACACGCAGCATGTGCAACGCGGCGTCGGGCGCATGGGCCTGTATTTCCTGATGCCGGGCGCGATTCAACGACCCAGCGCAGTGCTTTACGACCGTGCGGATTCGGCATTTGCCCTGGCGGGAGCGCGTGCATTTGACTGGGATCGGGTTCTGTTGGGCGTCAGCGACGCCCATTTCTCCGGGGTGACCGCTGCATTGAATGCT
>JANMSL010000401.1:0-3598 GCA_031389245.1 Lysobacterales bacterium
CTGGTCAATCAACTTTTGCAGCGTGCGCTGCTGCTCAATGCGCAGTCGTCCGAATACGTGCACGGCGACGCTGAGAATAAGTGAAAGGCCGAGGATGACGGTGATGAGGACCGAAGACTGGTTCATGGCTGGCTCCTGTGCTCGTCACGGGCCGACACTGTAGTGGCTGGCGGTTTCGGAAACACCACGGGCGGCATGTCGACGGTGGCGGGAAACACGACCTGCTGCCTGGTCAGAAAGGCGCGCATCCGCTCGTGCATCGGCGGCCAGTGCGCGTAGAGGTTGTAGAGCGCTCCATGGCTGCCGCCGATGACCCGCACAAACCGCGCGTCGGACAACCCCGCCACTACCTCGTGCGCATTCTCGATCGGCGTGGACATATCCCAGGTGCCGTGGAAAATCAGCGTCGGCGTGCTGGAGATGACATGGGCGCGAAACGCTGCGCCTAGATCCCGGTGCGGCCACAGGTCGCACAGCGACTCGTACTCGGCATTGATGTCCCCGAGCAGCGCCGTCGCGGCAGCGTTGTGATAGCGCTGCCGACGCGCCGCGCTGATACCGGACGCGCAGTCCATCGAGTAATGCATTGGCCGGTCCAATCGCAACTGGCGCAAGGCGAGCGCACCGCGCGCGGGCAGCGAGAAATCTCCACGGTCCATTGCCAGGATCATCTCCGGCCAGTCCAGTGGCGTGTTGCGGCGACCCGCGCGATGGCCGGCGATCCGGCGCACCAACGCGGAATCAACTACGACTTTCTGCGTCGCGCCCGCATCCGTAACCGTGACGCGCTGCGGCTGCGTATCCAACCGCTTCAGCACGCGTGCGAGCACCTGCAGGATTCCGCCATCGGTCAGCGTCAGCGCGCCGGAGCCTTCGGCATCGGTGGCGATGCGCTCCAGGGTAGCGAGACGCGCTGCCGGATCGTCCCAGGTGTGGTCCGGCCCCTCGACGCCAAACAGCACGGCGCGATCGATCGTCCTCGGATAGCGGCGCATCATGTGCAGCGCCAGATGCGAGCCGTAGCTGCCACCGATCAGGGTGATCTTTCGATAGCCCAGGGCGCGACGCAGCGCATCAACGTCGGCCGCGCTCTCATCGGTGTTGTAGGCGGCGAGGTCGACACCGACCTGCTGCCATTGATCGCGGCAAGCGGTGAGCAATGCGCGCATCTGCTCGCGCCATTTCAATTTGTCCAAAGGTTGATCGGCTGGCAACTGCGCCGATTGTGGACAGTCCATGGCCGGCTGCGCGCGACCACCACCGCGCTGGTCGAACAGCACGACGTCGGCGATGCTCCGGTAGAAAATTACTTCCTGGAAATTCTCCGCCTGCTCGACCTGGTCCAGCCAGGACGATCCAGGGCCGCCTGCCAGCAGGAAGATCGGCGCGGCCGGATGTGCAGCGGTGGAGCGCACGCGGTAGTAGGGAAGCCTGAGCTCGCGTCGGCTCCGCTTGTCGCGACTTTCGGGCACGCGCAGTTCGCCCGTCTCTACCGCCATGGTCGAAGCATCGTCCGCGGTAATCATTTTCGTCGCAGCGGCGGCCGCGCCCCAGCCCGCTGCCAATGCCAGCCAGAAGCCGAGCCACAGCCCCGAACCGATCGATTGCTTTCTCATACCGTTACTTCCCAGTCGTAGCCAGCCAGTGCAGGCACCGGAAAGAACGCGGCAGAGGCGTGATTGGATTCACTTGGGAGAAAAAAGGTGCGGTGAACATCGTCGCGCTGCGCGGCGCGCAAGCTAGCCGCGGGCAGACCAGGCGGCCGTGCCGGGTGCGGTACCGCTACCACCGATTCTAATGACTGTGGTCCGCCGCGATCGGTGGCACGATCGGCAGCGAAGCATCGCGCGACCATTCGCCCCAGCTGCCCAGATAGTTGTGGACGTTTGCAAAGCCGGCGTCGATCAACACGTTGGACACGAACGACGAGCGGCCACCGCCGTGACAATAAACGAAGATTGGATGTTCCAGTGCCACGCCAAACCCGCGCATCAGGTTTCGCACTTCGTCACGGCTGATTACGCTGCCCTTGCTGTCGGTGAACAATTGCTTGGGCAGCGACAACGCGCTCGGCAGATGACCGTGACGCGGGTCGTCTGACTGGTTGTCGTTGCCGCGAAACTCGTCGGCGCTGCGCACATCGAAGACAAAGGCGTCGCGATTGCCAATCGCCGCCAACATGGAATTTCCGTCGATCAGTTTGGGCACCGGGGCTGTGCCATCCCAACTCGCTGACCACGGTTCGATTGCCCAGCGGGCGTGCTCGCCCTGCTCGAACGCGCCCGCAGGCAGCTGCTTTTCCAGCGCGGCGAAACCACCTTCCGCAATGATCACCTCGCGTATCCCGAATCCGATCAGCACACTGCGCACCACCGAAGCGAAACTCAACCCACCCATGTCGTAGATCGCAACGCGATCATCGCGATGCAATCCCAGATCGGCGATGCGCCTGGACCAGGCAGCTTCGTCCACCACACCATCCTCGTGCAACGCGGTGAACCATGCTTCGATCGGCAGCTTGCGCGCATTTCGAATACGACGCTTGTCGAACGTGCCGGTCTCGCCCCGGGCATCCAGCACCACGGTTGCGGGTTCGCGCGTCACCATCGCGTACCAATCCTTGGCACCGAGGAACGGTCGCGGGCTCGCGGCGGGTACTTGCGTAGCCGCCAGTGCATCGAGCGCACCCACCCAGATCAGCAGGGCGAAGAAATAACGCATGAAAGTCTCCGTGGTGTTTTGGCGAGAGCTTAGCCTTGAACCCCTGCGCTGACTTAAACGTTGCGCCGAAACGTCTGCAAAGCACGCCGAATCGACGCCGTGACCGGATCCAATCAGCTGCCTCGATCGGATGCCGCACCGGCATTGGTTGCGGCGACTCGATTGGCGTCGCTCAATCGTCGCCGCTGCGATCCTCTGTGCACGCGATCGATGTACCATGCGCCGCCCCGCGACGGGGCGTTGATGCTGGAGGTGTGCCATGAAAACGCGTATCGAGAATCAGCTGTGCTTTCGAGGTAACGAGTAAGCGCCGCAAGGGATTTCCTTCCGAGACTCAGGTCGGCAAAGGTCGACGTGTGGTTCACGGTGACAAAGAGTTGACGGAGAAGCTCGGCCGCAACGATCCGTGCCCGTGTGGCTCTGCGAGGTTGTTTCAAGCGCTGTTGCCTCCACTCGGGTTGCTTTTGACGGCGCCAGCCGCAACGACTATTTCCGCTGACGCTGTGCCTGATCCAAGATGGATTGCGGGACGCGAGGCTCACGCGCTTGCATACCGCGCCGCACTGCCCAGCAGTGCGGCGCTCTTTAACGACTGGTGGAATCTACAGTCGGCCCGTGGCCATCAGTATTCTCGTCCATTTGCAGTCGCCGCGATCGCACTGATCAAAGCTTCACCGGCAGCGCATGGTCGACTGGAAGTCATCGTGTTGGTCAGTATCAATTGGTTCGTTGCGCTCTGCTTCGGAATAGTGCTTTTCACCCATCCGGCGGATGAAAAACGCAATGAAGAGTCCGCGAAGCCAGAGCCGGGTTGATGTTCCGCCAATTGGCAATACGCGGCCGAACGCGGGCAAGGGGCTAATCGGTGACGGGCATC
>JANMSL010000403.1:0-11059 GCA_031389245.1 Lysobacterales bacterium
CTGGACCATGCGATGTGGTTTCACCGACCGTTTCGCGTAGATGACTGGCTGCTGTATTCCTGCGACAGCCCGAGTGCCCAGGGTGCACGTGGATTGGCGCGCGGCAGTTTCTATACGCGCGAAGGCAAGCTGGTCGCTTCCACTGCCCAGGAAGGGCTGATCCGGATCATTGACGGGGAGAGAGTCTGATGCGCCAAGTGTTTTCTTCACCGCGAATCGAGAACGTGGATCGCGTCGAAGCCATGATGCACGAGGCAGGCATCGACACTTACGTCAGCAATCGGGACAAGCTGCGCCGCGACCGAATGCGCAGCTTCAGCTATACCGCTCCACCGGCTGCATCATCCTGGCCGGCGGTCTGGATAAAGCAGGCGGAAGATCTACCGCGCGCCCGCGAAATGCTTCGCGATGCCGGCCTGATGGGCAGCACACGTCCTGATGTGGCGACGCGTTACCAGCTGTCACCACGCATGCAGAGCACTGCGCCGCGTACAGCGAGCCACATTCGGCGCGTGATGCTGGTGCTGTTGGCGATCAGTGCGATCTTTTTCTTCGCGTTCCGCATGCTGCAGTCACCCGCGCTGCAAACGCCGATACCGGCACGCGCG
The DNA here is from genome assembly GCA_031389245.1 of Lysobacterales bacterium. Classification (GTDB taxonomy): domain Bacteria; phylum Pseudomonadota; class Gammaproteobacteria; order Xanthomonadales; family Ahniellaceae; genus 0-14-3-00-62-12. The sequence continues at coordinate 609 of JANMSL010000403.1, forward strand.
CCCGCGCCAATCGCCGTGCCAGTGGCGACTCCGGTAACGCCAGAGGACTTCACCATTGTTGTCCTTGACGAATCGACGCGGCCAGCGCAATGACTGCGGCGGGCCCGTTACCCGGCACTTGATATCAGTTATTTCGCCGGGTGCGGTGCAGCAAAAAAGAACCCAATACGATTTTTCCAAGCCAATGAACCAACGCGGAGCGACAATGAAGTTACTGCCTATACTGGTCGCGATCCTTGCCGTTGGCGCCTGTCAGCACACCAGTCAGAAACAGATTCCCGAAGCGCCGGCTGCGCCGGTCACTGCAGCCGCAGTGCCGGCCAATGGCAGAGCGCTGTTTGATCTCCCGCACCAACAGCGCCTGATGCCGAATGGGCTGCGCATCATTGCGGTAAAAACGCCGACGCCGGGCGTGGTGTCACTGCAGATTCCGGTTCAGACTGGATCGCGAAATGAGGTTGAACCCGGAAAATCCGGTTTTGCGCATTTCTTCGAGCACATGATGTTTCGCGGTACCGAAAAATACCCGCCCGGGGCCTATGGCGCTGTCATAAAGAGCGCCGGCGGCGACCAGAACGCCTACACCAGTGACGACTTCACCAACTACTACATCAATTTTGCCGCGGCCGATCTCGAAAGGATGCTCGAGGTCGAGTCTGACCGTTTCCAGAACCTCTCCTATAGCGAAGAACAGTTCCGCACCGAAGCGCAAGCAGTAAAGGGTGAGTACTTGAAGAACTACTCCAACCCTATTCAGAAAGCGAGTGAGCGCCTGCGCGATATCGCCTTCGATGTGCATCCTTACAAACACACGACCATGGGCTTTTTTGCAGACATTGAAAGCATGCCCAACCAGATCGAGTATTCACGCGAGTTCTTCGATCGTTGGTACCGCCCCGAATACACCAGCGTCATCGTCGCTGGAGACATCGATATCAACACCACCCTCGCTGCCATCGAGAAGTATTGGGGCGACTGGAAGCCAGGTGGCTACAAGTCGCAGATTCCGGTCGAACCGGCCAGTTCGGGCGCTCGCTACGAACACGTTCACTGGCAGGCACCGACGCTGCCTTGGCTGTTGCATGGCTTTCGTGCGCCGGCTGCTTCTACCAAAAACTTCGAGGCGGCCGCTCTGGCGCTCGCGGCTGAGCTTTACTTCGGTCCGGCCTCTGAGCTCTATCAAAAATTGGTGATCCAGGATCGCTTGGTGGAAACGTTGTCAGTCAGTGCACCGCGCAATCGCGATCCTGGCCTGTTCACTATCGCAGCGCAGTTGAGTCATGCGGAAAACGCGACACGGGTGAATGCGGCCATCGATCAGGCGCTTGCTCGGATGCGCGCATATCCATTGCCGGCGCGTCGTGTTCGCGAAGCAACATCGCGTCTGAAGTACAGTTTCGCGGCGGGCATGAGTAGTGCCGCCGGAGTAGCCAGCATTCTGGCTACGTTTGTGCAGTTCGAGCGTGACGTGGACACGCTCAACCGATACTACGCCTTACTGGATTCGATCACCCCGGAGCAGATTCAGGCTGCCGCAAACCAGGTTTTCCGCACCGAGCGCCGTGCCACCGTTTCGCTGTCCAATGGTGAATCTCTTGTCGGCGCGAAAGGTGGCGATCTCGACGCAATCATGCAACGTCTGCCGGCCGAAGCAAGCGCCACCTCTGCCGAGTCCGATCCGGAATATGCGCCATTCGCCGCCAGCTACACGCGCAATGTAGAGGACCTGTATTTCCCGATCTTCGCCAAGCCCTCGGCTTCGCAACTCGTCGATTTTTCATTGGTTTTTCGTAGTGGCGCTGGCGACGATCCACCGGGAAAAAAGGGCCTCGCGGCGCTCACTGCCCGACTCATCGTCGATAGCGACACTGCGCGCCGCTCGCTGGCAGAGATCAGGCAGAGATTTTATCCGATTGCCGGTGGGCTGAATGCACAGGTCGACAAGCACCTGACGCGCTTCTCGGCAAAGGTACATCGTGACAATCTCCAGGTCTGGTATCCACTGGCACGCGAGATGCTGCTTGAACCGGGCTTCCTGGAAGCCGACCTCGCGCGCGTAAAGCAACAACAACTCACTGCACTGCGCGTGCAATTGCGCGGCAACAACGACGAAGAACTCGCCAAGGAAAAGCTCTACGAAGAAATCTATGGCGACTCGCATCCCTACGGATGGTTGAATCTCGGCCACGCCAAGGACATTGAGGCGATTAGCCTTGATGACGTAAAAGCCTTCTACCGCGCCTACTATTCCTCCGACCGACTGGCGATCGGCATGGCCGGCAACGAACAACACAATATTCTGGATCGCCTGAGCGAAGACATGCTCGGCCTGCCCAGCCCCGGCACACCGCTTCCCGCGCAACCGGCCTTGCCCAAGCTGCAAGCCCGCGGCGCCACGATCATCGAAAAGGAAACACCGGCGGTTGCAGTTTCGTTCGGCTGGCCGATCGCGGTAAATCGCAGCAGCGCAGACTGGGCGGCGCTGTGGTTGGTGCGCTCCTGGCTGGGTGAGCACCGCAACTCGAACGGGCGGCTTTATAACCGCATCCGCGAACTGCGCGGCATGAACTACGGTGACTACGCCTACATCGAGTACTTTCCATCCGCCATGTATTTGATGCAACCCGAACCCAACATGCCGCGCGTCAACGATTTGTTCCAGGTCTGGCTGCGTCCCCTGCGCAACAACAACGACGCCTTGTTCGCCACCAGAGTTGCGCTGCACGAACTGCAAGCGTTGCATCGCGACGGGATGACAGCCGCAGATTTCGAGGCGACGCGCGCGTTTCTGAAGAAGTTCGCGTCGATTCTGGTGGCTGATCAGTCCAAACAGCTGGGCTACTTCATCGACTCCCACTTCTTCGGCATTGGCGAATTTACCGAACATGCAGGCACCGCGCTGGATCAGCTCACTCTGGAAAAGGTGAATGCTGCGCTGCGCACCCACCTGGACCCGACCCATGCCCACTTCGTATTCGTCACCCGGGATGCGAAGGGGTTGAGCGAGGCGTTGCAACAAGACTTGCCTTCGCCGATCACCTACAACGCCGAGAAGCCCGAGGCAGTCTCAGCAGAAGACCGCGTTATTGAGAAACTGCGCATCGGCATTGCCGGCAACCGCATCCGCATCGAACCCGCCGCCCAAGTGTTCGAGTAATGCCAGTATCACTCCCGCATTGCTAAGCCGTTCACCGCAAGCGTTGCGCGCACTGGCCCGAGGGACCTTCGATGCGTAGTGATAGCGTCCGCTTGTTCAAGACCGTCGAGCACGCCTGCGGCTACTTCTCAGATCGCACCGCACAGAATTGGGTGATCGATCCCGTCGCCCCGGAAATCGCCAGCGTCTATGGCTCCGCCTTGAGTCAGGGATTCCGACGGGCCGGTGGGCATGTGTATCGGCCGACCTGCCCCAGCTGTCAAGCCTGTACACCCACGCGCCTGCCAGTTTTGCTATTTCAACCCAATCGAAAGCAAAAGCGGTGCATTCGCGCCAACGCCGACCTCGAAATCACCAATGAGCCTGCCGGCTACAGTGACGAGGCATTCGCACTTTATTGCCGCTACCTGAAGGCGCGGCATCCGGGTGGCGGCATGGACCACAACGCGCCAGACGACTTTGCCCGATTTCTGTATGCACCGTGGAGCCAGACCCGCTTCCTGATGTTTCGCGATCAAGACCGGCTGCTGGCCTGCGCGGTGACCGATGTCACCAACAATGGATTATCGGCGGTCTACACCTTTTACGATCCGGATCTATCCGGGCGCAGCCTCGGCGTATTGGCCATCCTCACACAGATTCAATGGGCGCAGCGGGAAAAGCTGCCGCATGTGTATCTGGGGTACTGGATCGAGCGCCACGCGAAGATGCACTACAAGATCGACTATCGACCGATCGAATTACTGCGCAACGGCAAGTGGGTCAGATTCGATCCGAACACAGAACGCGGCAGCGGAGCGTAAGGCCAGACCAGCCCACGCCCGGCGCGCAATACCTTCAGTTCGGCAGGCGCTTGATTTTGGCGCCCAGCCCGCCGAGCTTTTCTTCGATACATTCGTAACCGCGATCGATGTGATACACGCGATCGACCACGGTATCGCCCTTGGCCACCAGTCCAGCCAGCACCAAGCATGCCGATGCACGAAGGTCAGTCGCCATCAACGGCGCGCCGGTAATTTCCGCTACGCCTCTGACGATCGCACTGGATCCTTCGACGCGGATGTCCGCACCCAGACGCTGCAATTCCTGTACGTGCATGAAGCGATTCTCGAATACGTTTTCGGTGATGATGCCAACGCCCTCGGCGATCGTATTGAGTGCGGTGAACTGCGCCTGCATGTCGGTAGGAAACGCCGGGTACGGCGCGGTGTTGATGTTTACAGCGCGCGGACGGCGGCCTTTCATGTCGAGCTCGATAAAATCACTACCGACGTTTATCTCGGCGCCGCATTGCTCCAGTTTCGCCAACACGGCATCCAGGGTATCGGAGCGTGTTCTCTTGCAGACCACACGGCCGGAAGTGATCGCGCCTGCGACCAGAAAAGTGCCGGTTTCGATGCGATCAGGCAACACTTCGTAATGCGCCCCATGTAGTCGCTCGACCCCGTCGATGACCAGCGTATTGGTGCCAATACCGGAAATCTGCGCGCCCATCGCCACCAGGCAAAGGGCCAGATCCACCACCTCCGGTTCTTGTGCCGCATTTTCGATCACAGTGGTGCCGCTGGCCAGAGTCGCCGCCATCATGATGTTTTCGGTACCGGTGACGGTCACCATATCCATCACAATACGCGCGCCCTTGAGCCGTTTGGCGCGTGCGCGAATGTAGCCGTTTTCGACCGTGACCTCAGCGCCGAGCGCCTGCAAACCGCGGATGTGTTGATCGACAGGGCGCGAGCCGATGGCACAGCCGCCAGGCAGAGAAACATCGGCCTGCCCGTACTTTGCAACCAGCGGACCGAGCACCAGAATCGATGCCCGCATCGTCTTGACCAGATCGTAAGGCGCAAACCAGTGCGTAGCTTTGCGCGGGTCGACGTGAATTTTCATGCGTTCGTCGACGACCAGTTGTACGCCCATCTGGCCGAGCAGTTCCATGGTGGTGGTGACATCGTGAAGATGCGGCACGTTGCCGATCGACATTGGCTCATCGGCCAGCAAGGTCGCTGCCAGAATCGGCAACACTGCGTTCTTGGCACCAGAAATCCATACTTCGCCGTTCAGCGGTTCACCGCCGGAGATCACGATCTTCGCCATTACTGTTTCCTTGAGAAAGGCAGAGCGGCAATGGGCCGCCGTGCACGACCGCGCGGAGCGCGGTTGAAAGACTAAGTTGCTGACAAAGCTTCCGCTGGCGTCAGAGTTTTTAACGATAGCGCGTGGATCGCGCCGCCCATCAAATCGCCGAGCGTGGCGTACACCATGCGGTGTCGCGCCAGCGGCAATTTTCCGGTAAAACTTGCGCTGATCACGACTGCCTCAAAATGCACACCGTCGTCGCCCAGTACTTCAACTTGAGCATCTTGGATACCTGTCTGGATCAATTCTCGAATCTGACTGGACTGCATAATCTATCCCCATCCAAAGCGAAGGCGCCGGGACACCGCTGTGCTGCGGGGCGCGGACTGAGCGGTGACCAAGGCGTAGCTGGCATTACGTTGAGCCGTGGAGAGTGAGCGCAGCCCAGCGCGGCAATTGGGTGAGCGAGCACAGAATGAAGCGTATGACCTATGTTGGCCGACAACCATGGCATTTCCGGGTAGGCTTGCGGGCGCATCAAGGGCACGTTCACGACGCTGCCGCCACAATACTCGGCGTTCGCGGCTAAAATGGCCGCGGAGTCTAGCCGAATCTGCCCGTAGGCGTCATACGCGTTTCTGGTGAAGCTTAAGGAGCAGAACAAGATACAACCGAGCAGTTTTCGCAAGGCATGGCGCCAAGGGGCCGCATAGACAGCGCTATGGTAACGACGAGCAGCGCCGCCATGCCGGAAAAGATTCCGTTTGCTGCTTCGCTATTAAAGATTCACGACACAAGGCATTCGGCCACAAGGCCAGGGACCGCAAACGAACCATGAACGCCCTACTCAAACCGCCTACAGGAAGCTTTTCGCACCCGCGATTGAACAGTGAGAAGCTGGCCGCGAGTGCGCGTCAGGTCATCGAGATTCAGGCCGGCGGAATCGCCCAGCTGGCCGCCCATGTCGACGAGAGTTTTTTTCGTGCCTGCGCCCTGATGCTGGATTGCCGCGGCCGCGTGGTGGTGACGGGCATGGGGAAATCGGGGCATATTGGCTGCAAAATTGCAGCAACGCTTGCCTCCACCGGCACGCCCGCGTTTTTTGTCCACCCCGGTGAAGCCAGTCACGGCGATCTGGGCATGATCACGGACAAGGACGTCGTGTTGGCACTGAGCAACTCAGGTGAAACCGATGAGCTGCTGACTATTCTGCCGCTGATCCGTCGTCAGGGAATTCCGCTTATCGGCATGTCGGGCAATCCCAAGTCAACGCTGGCCAGGCTTGCCGATGTCCACGTTGACGTGAGCGTGCCGGCGGAAGCCTGTCCGCTGAATCTTGCGCCGACCACCAGCACTACTGCTGCGCTGGTAATGGGCGACGCGCTGGCAATCGCTTTGCTGGAAGCACGCGGCTTTACCGCGGACGACTTCGCACGTTCTCATCCTGCTGGAAGTCTCGGACGTAGACTGCTGCTGCGCATTTCCGACGTGATGCATGTGGGCCCGCAAGTTCCAACGGTTGCCGAGTCCGCCAGTCTTTCCGACGCCTTGGTCGAGATGACACGCAAGGGACTGGGTATGACCGCGGTGATCGACGCAGAGCATCACCTGCTCGGCGTCTTTACCGATGGTGACTTGCGCCGCACACTGGACGATGATCAGATCGACTTGCGTACGACCGGAGTGCGCAGTTTGATGAATACTCGCCCAAAGATCATCCATGCCGACAAGCTGGCGGTCGAGGCAGCGCGCATGATGGAAGATTTCAAGATCCATGCGCTGCTGGTGGTCGACGACGCTGGTGTGTTGCGCGGCGCGCTCAACATTCATGACCTGTTGCGTGCTCGCGTAGTTTGATCCTAGGCGATACACACCCCCAAGAAACTGCTGCCATGGTGGCGCAGCCACTGACTAATGAGTCCCGATGTCCGACCCATGTGCAAACGAAATTACCGCTGACGTACTTGCCCGCGCGGCCCGCGTTCGCTTGGCCTGCTTCGATGTCGACGGCGTGTTGACCGATGGCAAACTCTGGTACGCCGATGGAGAACAGGAGATCAAGGCATTTCACGTGCACGATGGCCTCGGGCTGAAGATGCTGCGCGAGCAAGGGATCGAAATCGCGCTGATCACCGCCCGTGAGAGCCGTCTGGTCGAAAAACGCGCCCTGGATCTGGGTATCGAGCATGTCTACCAAGGCCAGAAGGACAAACTTGGCGTTTTCACCATGCTGCTGGAGTCATTCGGATTGCGCGCCGAGCAGGCTTCGTACACCGGCGATGATCTTCCCGATCTGGGCGTCATGCGTCGTGCTGGCCTCGCAATCGCAGTGGCAAATGCCCACCCGTGGATCAAGCCCTACGCACACTGGATGACACGGCACAGTGGCGGCAATGGGGCGGTGCGCGAAGTCGCCGACTTGCTGCTGCAGGCGCAAGGCCGTGTGGACTCCATCATCGGCAAGCTAAGCGTGTCATGAATGCCCGCCAGATCGTACTTGCCCTGCTGCTGGCATTGGCGGTGATCAGCACCGGCTGGATGCTGCTGCGCGAGCGCGAACGCACTGCGCCGCCACGCTTCACCGGACCGCCGCGCTCGGACTATCAGCTGCATGATTTTGACCTGGCGTCCTACGACGAAGCAGGCCAACTCTCGTTTCGGCTCGAGTCTCCACGTCTTACCCATGACGACGCGCGTTCGGCATTCCACGTCGACCAACCCAAGTTCCAGTTCTTCAACCGTGACGGCAACGCCTGGAACGCGACCGGTAAACGCGCACAAATCGACACGCGCAGCAAACAAGTCGCCATGCGCGACGAGGTTCGCGTCATCCAGGCTTCCGGCGGGCCGCAGGGCAAGTTTGTACTGACCACACAATCGCTTGATGCCGATACTGTCAACAAGCGCTTGAATTCGACCGTCACTGTAACCATCCAGCGACCCGGCTCTATACTTCGTGGCATCGGGTTCAATGCCGACCTGAATACCAAGCGATTCGAACTCGCGACCGCATTGCGCGGTCGCTTTGAGGTACACAATGGCCAATGACCGCAACATCGATGATCGCGTGACGATCGGTAACAAAATGGAGCACCGACTGCTCGGGCTATTGCTGTTGTGCTCCATGCCGGTCTGGGCACTGAAGACCGACCGCGAGCAGGAAATGACCATCAACTCCGATCGCGGTTTCGCCGAGGGCGACCACGCTGAACTGACTGGCAACGTGAAGATCGATCAGGGCTCGCTGAAGATTCGCGCGTCGCACGCCGTCATCGATCAGAAAAACGGCGAGGTCGAGCGCGTGGTGTTCGATGGCACGCCAGCCACTCTGCAACAGCAAATCGAAAATCAGGGACTGATGAACGCCGAGGCTGCAAACATCGACTACCGGTTGAGCGAAGACAAAGTGGTACTCAGTGGTGACGTGCGGATACAGCGACCGACTGGCACCATGCGTACCGAGCGCGTGACCTATTTCATCAAGACAGGGCTGCTCGACGCTGGGGATCAGGCCGGTGGCGTCACCATGACGATCAAGCCCAAGTCGGCGAACCCAGCTGCACCGGCAAAAAACTAGTGCTTGCCGCGCATTCGCTGAAGAAGCGCTACAAACAGCGCGAGGTTGTCCGCGACTTCTCGCTGTCGCTCCGGCCCGGCGAATGCGTCGGGCTGCTCGGACCCAACGGTGCCGGCAAGACGACGTGCTTCTACATGGTAGTGGGCTTGATCGGTGCCGATGCCGGTCGCATCATGCTGGACGATCAGGACATCACCACGTTGCCGATGCATGCGCGGGCACGGCTGGGGCTCGGCTATCTGCCGCAGGAACCGTCGGTGTTCCGCAGCCTGACGGTCGAAGAAAACCTGCTGGCAGTGTTGGAACTGCGCCCAGGTCTCAGGCACCAGCAGCGTATCGATGAATGCGAACAACTACTGCTCGATTTGCACATCGCCCACATTCGCAAGCAACGTGGCCAAAGTCTCTCCGGCGGCGAACGGCGGCGCGTCGAAATCGCCCGCGCCCTCGCTGCCAAACCGCGCTATATCCTGCTCGATGAGCCGTTTGCCGGTGTCGATCCGATCTCGGTGCACGAAATTCAGAATATCGTTGCGCACCTGAAAGACCGCGGCATCGGGGTGCTGATTACCGACCACAATGTGCGCGAAACGCTAGGCATCTGCGACCGCGCCTACATTCTCAATGGTGGCGTGGTTCTGGCCGAAGGCACCCCTGCGAAGGTGCTGTCCGACCAGCGTGTCCGCGATGTCTATCTGGGTCAGAACTTCCGCATGAGTTAGGGCTGGCCCGAACGCGCCCGATCTTCATGCAGCGCCTGGACACCGCGCGCATCGAAGCCACCCCGCATCGCATGACGACTATTTCCGTGCAATCAGACGCTCGATCTCGGCTGTCAGTTCAGCATCATCCGGCTTGGTGCGGCTGCCGAAACTCTTCACCACTTTGCCGTCGCGATCCAACAAATACTTATGGAAATTCCAACCCGGCTCCTGGCCCGTTGCGGCCGCTAGCTGTTTGAACATCGGGTGGGCGTTGTCACCCTTCACCGATGTTTTTTCCAGCATTGGAAACTTTACCCCGTAGGTAAGCGTGCAAAATTTCTTGATCTCATCTTCGCTGCCGGGTTCCTGTCCGAGAAAATCATTGGAAGGAAACCCCACAACCGAGAATCCCTGCTCACCGTATTTGGCATGCAAGGCTTCCAGTCCCTCGTACTGTGGTGTAAAGCCGCATTTGCTCGCGGTGTTGACGATCAGTACAACTTTTCCTTCGAATTGCCGACAGAGTGAATCCGGCGTCTTGCCGGCGAGCGGCCGAAATTCGTGACTCAACAACTCGCTGCACGCCATCGTTTGTGAAGAAGCTAAAAGCAATATAATCAATACGTTACGCATTTTTTCTCTCCCGTAGTTGAATTTTGGTGGAAAAATTCTGACAGCGCCGGCGTGCAGATGCGGTGCAGGCTCGCCCGGTCAGCGCCATCCGTCCTGAAGTTCGGTTCTGCGAAGTGCTTGACGTGGCGAAACTTGGTGTTATAGTTACCTACAACACCACCCCGGCAACACTGAGTACAACATGAATCACCTCGGCGGACTTTTGATGATGCTCCTGTTGTTGGCAATCGCCAATCCGGCTCAGATCGCCAATCCCGTGGTCCCGTCCGAACTGGACGTCACAACGACCGTGCAAAGCGCG
>JANMSL010000676.1:0-3062 GCA_031389245.1 Lysobacterales bacterium
CAGTTCCTCTCCGGAGTCGTCGACGGGCGAGTGCAATGAAAAGCCCCGACACGCGATCGGATGGCGCACACGTCGCTGCGCGAGTCGGTTCAATCGAGGATATCGTTCCCTCCGCCTTGTCCGACATCGAAATCAAAGCGCTGGGCGTTTCCGCACAGGCCTGCACGATGCTGAGCGAGATCCTGATCGATGTGGTCGCCAACGGTGGGTCGGTCAGCTTCATGCACCCCCTATCGCCGGCAAGCGCGCGGGCGTTCTGGAACAACGCGCTGTTGGCAGCGGGTCGCGACCAGCGGATTGTTCTGGGCGCCTGGGATGGCGAAGTGTTGGTTGGCACCGTAACCGTGTTACTCGATTGTCCGCCGAACCAGCCGCACCGCGCCGAAATCGCCAAGTTGATGACGCGCCCGAGCCACCGCGGCCGAGGCATTGCCGCCGCCTTGATGCGTGCGGCCGAAGACGCGGCGATCGCGCGCGGGCGCACGCTGCTGGTGCTCGACACTGCAACTGAGGGTGGTGCGTCGGGGCTGTATGCGGGGCTGGGATACACGCTCGCCGGCGTGATCCCGGACTATGCGCTCAAGCCCCACGGCGGGCTGACGGGCACGCTGATCTATTGGAAACGGATCGGCGCGGGGTGCGGCAATGCGCGCCAGAATCGTGATGAAAAACGCGCCAGCGGAGATGCTGCCGAGGCTTAGCAGACTGCCTCGATTGACGCGCGCTCACCGAAATACGCTAACCCTCAAAGCCATCCAGAAACAATCCGTCCGCCGCCGCGGTTACGGTGAACGCCTGATCGACGCGGGTGACGTTGCCCTGATTGTCGCGAACTTCAACACGCAGATGTCTGTTGCTCACCAGCGCCACCGGGCTGGACAGCGTAATCGCGTACATGCCATCGCCAACACTTTGCGCAAGGTCGGCGAGTTGTTGCCCGGGCGCGCGACCATTGACCGTGAAGTCGGCGGTGACCGAGAGCGATGCCGGATTGATACCGGTGTTTGCGTCGGCGCAGGCAAAGCGCAGTTGCGAAACTGCCAGCGCATTGATGCCGGGCCGCGGGATGCTGATAGTGAGCGTTGGCTTGAGATCATCAAGCAGGAATCCGTAACTTGGATTGCCGGTGTCGATAGGAGCGCCCAGATCGATCCAGCGCACAAACAGCAATTTCTGTTCCTGCGTCAGTGCGGTCGCCGGCGGCGGTGGCATGATGTTGCCGGTGAAGTTGAGATCCGCTTCGCTGGCGTTGGCACCCGCGGGCAATGTGGCTGGATTTCCGGGCGTGGTTTCGGTCGGGTGGCTGGCATTGGTCCAACCGTCGAGCCGCTGGCCGAACAATTTCCAGATCAGCAGGCTGCGCCGGCTCTGAAACATGCGGATATAGCGACTGGCATTGGTCTGCCGCCAGATGCCATTGCCAATCACCGGCGCATAGCCAAACGCTGCTACGTCGTCGGCTGCAAGGCGTCGATAGTCGCCCGGCAGGCCGTTGCTTATCGCGGTGTCAGCCAGATTGAGATTGCCTGCAGCGCCGCTGCCTTGATGACAGCTGACGCAGCGCGATTGCAGGATCGGGCGGATGTCGCGCAGAAACTCGACGCTCACCTCGGTGCGATTCTCGATGCGCAAACCTGGCTGGCCCTGCGCATCGAGTGTCATCAGCGGCGTGACCTTGCTCAGATCGAACAGGTTGTAATCCGGCAGGCTGGCAGCAGTGGTTTCGAATGCGAGCGGCTGCTGGCTATGCGCATGACAGCCGCCGCAGTCGACGCGCATCTCACCGGGGCGGACCTGATGCCAGGTCTGCGCCATATTCAGCACCATGCCATTACGATCCAGAGTCTGGAAAGTGAATGGCGTATCGGCCACGATCCGGGCGAGGAAACTGGTGTCCGGATTACCCTCCGGGTCGAGGATCGGTTGGCCTTGCGTGTTGAATTTTCGCAGCGGAATTTCGCCCAGAATGCGCAAACGCTCCTGCGCATGACTGACGAACTGGCGTCCGATGTTCGGCCCGTAGCTGCGATGCGTATGCGGCTCCATCGCCACCACGCGCACCGCCCAGATATCCGTGTTGCTGTACCTGCCGGCGTCGGCGCCCTGGGTAAACCAGTTGCCGGATTGCCCGTTTTCCGCCGTGTTGAACGCATCCAGACCGTCGAAGGTGTTGGAAAAAGGCGAAACCAGGCCCGGGAAACTCTCCCGCTTGTAGAAGCTCGAAGTACCGACCAGGCCATGCGCGGTGCCCGCAGGTAACTGCGTGTGCAGCGAACCGTTGTTCGGCAGCCAGGGTAAATTGGTGGGTTCGGCAACGCCGTGCACACTCTGATATGTCACCACTGCGCGTGGCCACGCCTCGTTGTATTGCGGGCTGTTCTTGATCAGCACCAGGTCTTGCGGGCCGTTGATGATGCTGGTGTCCGGCACCAGGTAAAGGCCGGCGTCGTAATACGGCAGTGGCGTCGGGCGATTCAAGTCGTTGGCCGGGCCAGGCGTCCACACCACGAGCAGATCATTGCCGGGCGCCGCCGAGGGGTGCGTGAACTTGCCCACGCGCACACCGTTCGTGCCCATCGGCGCCGCCTCATCCTGCGGTGTGGTGAAGGGCGTCAACGAGTAAAGCCCACGCGGTGTGAACGGGATGCGGAAGTCGTAGCGAAAACCCTGCCCCACGGTTTGTGCGATGTCCGGGTTGTCGGCCGGGAAGGCACTGTGAAAGGCCGGCATACCCGGCGGCGGCTGCACCGGCAGGCGATAGAGCGCGCCGAAGCCGTTGCTATTCAAGTTGTAGTAATCGACCACTACCAGGTCGGTGTTGCCCAGCTGCGTCATGAAATGGAAAGCGCGGTCGTTGTTGAATGCGCTCGCGATCGGTGCCCAGGTGCGGCCGTCGGGCCAGATCGACCAGATACCCCACAAACGCTGGTCACGCAGGCCCTGGCTCTCGTGCGAGCTGAACATCAGGCGACCATCACGCAGGATGGTCGGGTGCAGTGCACTGGAAATACTCATCGGAGCGATCGGCGTGACGTTCTGGCCGTCTTCGTCCATCACGAACA
>JANMSL010000691.1:0-5125 GCA_031389245.1 Lysobacterales bacterium
AGTCATCGAGCCGTGCGATCACGCTGATCGCGCGGCTTCGCACTTCTGTAGATGTCTCAGCTCGGGATGCGCGCTGGCTCAGCTTCACCATGCTTGTAATTTCAAGGATCGAGTTGCACGTTCAGTGCTGAATTCCTTGGGCGGTGTCGACACGTCAAAGCTGTGCACCACGACGGAACTGGGAGTCCGCGTTTGCCGGATTCCGCAATAAGCCGAACGTAGTCGGTTTCGCGGGCGACAGGCGCGCTCAATCGCGGCTGCAGGCTGCTGTTGCGTCCATCTGGATGATTCGAATTTGAAGGGAGGAACCTTCCCATCTCGCGTAGGACATTACCCCGTTTTCGTGTACGTGTACTCGGCTGCCCTGTGGTGCGCACGGGTAGGCGGGAATGAAATGAAAGTCTCCAAAGTATGCGATCCAGCGAGCGGCTGGATAAGCCAGCTCGCTTACCCGCGATACGGATTGCAAGACCACGGTGAGCAGCGCGGCTAGCACCAAGCTACCTGCAGCATTGGCGAGTGGGGACGCCCACTGATCAACTTGCCGGTAGGTTATGGTACGCGCCGGAATGCGCCCGAGCGCTCGCTCGGGGACGCCGTCATCGTTGGCGTCGGCGTAGGGTGCGTCGCTGGCGGCAAAGCGCGCGATGACATTGCTGGCACGATAGAAAGTAGGCAAGTAGCTTTGCGCGCCCAGCCCCAAGCTATCGTCGTAGTCGTAGCTGTCGCCGCCGATCAGCAGCACAAACCTGGGATCCATCTCGCCGATCACCTCGCGGATCGCCTGGGGGCTGCGCTGGTGACCACTGCGCGCGGCGTAGATCGCATCAGTACGCAGCACTTTGACGCGGTAACCGCGGCTCTGCTGAAGGGCGATCAGCGGCCGCAACTCAGCTGCAAAGAGCGGATGGGTCACGATCAGATAGTCGCTCGGCGCAAAGTCCGTCTGCGGAGCAGTCGCCATTTGCAGCGTGGGCGTTTGCAGATGCGAAACGTCGGCGATGTGCAGTGCGCTCAGGCGATCATCGAGCGCGGCATCGCTGCTGATCAGGTCGCGCGTGATCCGACCGTCCACCTGGCCCCACACCGTGGTGGTGTCGGTGATGCCGGTGACCGCAAAACCGCTGCGTGATTCGAAGCCGTCGCGCAGCAATAGATCGTTGCCAGCGCCGCTCGTGCCCGACGCGCCATTAGAGAGTTCGCCAGAAGAGAAATCGCCAAAGACCAGCTCGCCATCGCCAAGCGCGCTGTTGCGCGTGTAGCGCAGCTGAAAACCATCCAGCAGCACCACGTCGGCAGCGTAGCCGGTATCGGCTGGCAGGCGCAGCGTCAACGTGTTGCTCGCTTGCAGCTGTCGATCGCTCAGTACCAATTCGACGCTGGTGGCGGTCAGACCATCGAAGCGCCGGCGCGCGATGGATTGACCGTTGAGCAGCAGCTCCACGCTATGGTCGGTCGCGCTGTGCCCGGCACCGGCATAGTCCAAGCCACCCCACAGATTTACTTTCAGATGCACAGGACCTGCAGCGCGAGCCGGCAAGCTGAAGTTGCGGCTCAGTTCTGCGGGCGCCGTGGTGGCAACCAGGCGCTGGTCGTACCAGGGGTCGTTACCCGGCGCACTCAGGCTGTAGGCGCGATCGGGCGACTGATCGATGTGTGCAATAAAGCTGCGTGCGTTCGGGCCGAATTCGACCACCGCGCCAGCGGACACGCTGCGCGCAGCCACGACCGAGCGGGTGATCGCGTAGATGCGTTCGCGGCCATACAGACTGGGCCGCGTCGTGCCCAGCCATTCGACAGAACAGCCGGGTCCAAAAATCGCTGCGTTGCAATCTACAAAGCGCGGCACCGGTTGGCCGTTCTCCAACACCGCTAGCTCTGCCACTGGCGCCCCATCGGCAAAGCCGGCCGCGCTCAACTGCGCAAAACTCAGGCGTTGAATGCCCGTGCGCATCACCTGCGCCAGTACCGTCGCGGGAGCAGAATCACCAACCCGTTGAATCGGCGTTGCCGCATTTGCCGCGCGAATCGATGCCCAATCCAGCGGTTGAACCTGCGTTGGCATGCCGATCGCGGCGCGTCCGTCGGCGCCGAGCGTGAGCCCCGGGTGGAAGCGCGAAGCGCCCAGCACATCGATGTCTTCAATGCGAATCTCACCCACATCGGGTGCATTGACCAACCGTTGATACGCCTTGCCACTCATGCTGTCGCCACTGCTATTGACGATCAAATCTGTGTGCAATGCCCGCCATTCGCTGCTGGCCGAGGCCCTGCCCCACAACCGATAGCCCAAGTGCGCAGCTTCGGTGGCGCTGCCAAATTGCACATCGAGTTGATCACCAAGACGCTGTGCACTCACAAACGCCAAGCTGACCGGCGTGGTGGTGAATTCGCCACCAAACACGGCAGCGCCGATGGATTCCGCGGTCGGATGGCTACGATCGGGGCTCAAATCTGCGTCTTCATCGACGCGCATGCCGATGCTGACGTCGGTGCCACTCGGGTTGCTCAGCGCGCAGCGCCGCAGCCAGCCGCCGTCGTCCTCGTTGCGACTATGCAAACCGGCAAAACCGCGCAGGTTCGCAGCGGTAAAGACGCTGCTCGCGGGGAAGGTCAAGGCGGTAGCGGGACAACCAACACCGCTGCTGGAACCACTCGCGGTGGCGAGCGCGACAAGCGAACCGCCAACAACAGATAGCTGCGTCGAGACGCCACTTTCGATCGCGACATAGCCAATCGTCTCGGCATTGTAGAGGCCCGGCCTGGCGGCACCGGTGGTGTCGGAGCTGCTGCTTTCCAGCGCCATGTCGAAACCGGTGGCACTGACATTGCGCACCGCGCTGGTGAACCACAGGCGCGAGACGCCGCTCAGGCTTGGCCGCGCTGGCAGTGGCGGGAGGCTAAAACCACTCTCGATGTTTGCAGGATTCCAGCTCTGCAGGCCGGTGAGCACCACCGGCGGCGCGTTGAAGTCATCGCCGATCGCCACAGGGAAATTGATGCTGTGCCAGCTCGGCGCGGCAAAGCCGGTGAAGCCGCCGAGCAGACTCGCGCGCTGGCTGGCCATGGTCAGCATGTTGCCCACTTTGACCACGACCCCGGTGCCCGGAGCCTGACTCGGCAAGCGGTGGCTGCCCGGCAATGCCGCCAGCCAATGCACCGTCATCGCGCTACCGGCGCCAGTGCAGCCCACGCAGCCGCGAGGTTCCACTTGCAGCACATCGAAGCCACTGCCACTGATATTGGCAATGCGCAGGGATTTGGGATCGGTGTCAGCGTCGTCGGGCTGCACGATCACTACGGGCGTGGCAAGAAACGGCTGCGGGAAAAATACCCGCGTTGCGAGATTGGCGCCTGCGCCGGTGGCTGGCAGGGTAATCGCGCCGACTGCCAATTTGCGGTTCAAGTTTGGTGTGCTGGCGCGGGCGATAAAGTTGCCAATGGCGTAAATGGCATCAGCCGAGCCCATGTTGATGGTGGCGACCGGCGTCATACCGGCAGTTTCGAGCACACTCAGGGTGCCGTTGTTGTTACCCACATAGACGCGACTGCCGTCAGGATGCACATCAACGCCCAGAGGCCGCGGACCCGTGGCCCCGGTGGCGATGACGGTCAGCGTTGCAGCATCAATCTGCGAAACCGTATTGCCATTGACATTGCCATTGCCGCCATTGTTGCTGACATAAATGCGGCTGCCATCGCTGCTGACGTTCAACGCCAAGGGCACGCCGCCCACATTCACGCTGCCGGCGACGGTATTGGTTGCGGTGTTGAAGGCCAGCATGCGACCCGCTTGCTGGCTGTTGACGCAATACACCCGAGTGCCGTCGGGGCTGATCGCCATGCCATGCACCGTGGTGCTGACGTTGACTTGCGTGACTACATTGCCAGGGAGCGCCACAACCGACAAATTTGTCGTGTTGGCGCTGCCCACAAAGAGCGTGCTGCCATCCGGGCTGATGACCAGGCCGGTCGGTGCCGCGGCCACATTGAACGTTGAGAGCACGCTATTGCTAGTGGTGTCGATCACCGACACCGTGCTGGCATTGCGATTGCTCACATACAGCCGCGTGCTGTCGGGCGATACCACGGCGCTCCACGGCGCGGCACCCACAGCAATACTGGTGACCAGAGTTTTGGTAGCGGTGTTGACCACTTTGACACTATTGGTGGCTTGGTCAATCGCATACGCGCGCAAGCCGTTCGGCGCAACAGCGATGCCGATACCGGCAGCGCCGCTGATCGAGGCAATAACGGTGTCACTGCCCAAATCAATCACCGCCATTTGCCCGGTGTTGTTACGCGGCACATAGGCAAAAGGCCCGACCACGGTTTGCGCGCTGCTCGGAGTGACGCTATTGGACGCGGCCGAGGCCGGACCGTTGCCGACGCCATTGGTCGCTGCCGCGGTGCAGGTGACTGCGACCCCATTGGTCAAGCCGGTGACAGTGATTGGGGAGGTCTGGCCCATCGCCGCACTCGCGCCGCAGTTGGCGGTGTAGCTGAGAATCGCCGATCCGCCGTTGTCGCTGGGTGCACTGAAAAAAACCAAAACCTCGCCATTGCCAGCACGCGCAGTGCCGATCACCGGGGCAAACGGCAGGATCGGCAGCACACTATGGCTGACGCTGGTGGCAACGGATGCCGCGTATTGCTGGTCGCCGCCGTAGCGCGCGTTTATTGTTTTACTGCCGACGCTAAACGCTTGCAGCGCACACTGACCAGTCGCGCTCGCGCCGCTGCCACTCAGCGCTGCATAACAATAGGCGCTGCCCTCATAGACCAGCACCGTGCCGCGCACATCCGCTGTGCCGCTATTGCGGGTCACGCTTACCGCGACCGTATAACTACCATCGCGCGGCGACGGGTTTGGGTTGTGGCTAGTGATCACCGTGCTGGTAGCGATTTGGGGCGTGGTGCCAAATGGGCTAATAAATACGTCCGAGTTCGCCTCGGTGTTGTGTGACGCTACTAGATTCGTTGCAACCGAACTAAATGCCATCAAACCGTTATCCGAGATCGCACGCGCACCGCTCACGGTTGCGGCGTCAGCTTGCAACAAGTCCGCGTTCAATGAGGTGCGAGTGATCGCACCAGTGATGAGGTCTTTTACAAAGCTATCGGC
>JANMSL010000729.1:0-44224 GCA_031389245.1 Lysobacterales bacterium
CTGGGTGGAAATGGCTACATCAACGAATATCCGACTGGACGATTGCTGCGCGACGCCAAGCTGTATGAGATTGGCGCCGGGACCAATGAAATCCGCCGCATGCTGATCGGACGTGAACTTTTTGCCGCGACCCGTTGACGCGCATTTGACATCGACACTGTCGCAGCTGAACTTCGGTCGGCTTGACCAAGAAAATTAACACCCGGCGCGTTGACGGTAGCAAATTTGGACGCTTTCGCTGCTATGTTCTAGGTCAGTCGAAACCGGGGTCGAGACCAGCGATGGATTTCCTGTTTGCTCCCGAAACCCAGGCCAGCAAGCCCGCCTGGAAAGTATTGATCATCGATGATGAGCCCGAGGTGCACAACGTCACCCGCCTCGTCCTCGGCAACTTTCGTTTTGAAAATCGCAGCATTGAATTCGTGCATGCTTATTCGGCCAAAGAGGCGCGACAGAAATTACGCGAGCACACCGACCTGGCAGTGATGCTGCTGGATGTGGTGATGGAAACCGATCAGGCCGGCCTGGAGCTGGTGCGTTTCGTGCGCGAAGAATTGCAAAACCACTTCGTGCGTATCGTGCTGCGCACCGGCCAGCCCGGGCAGGCGCCCGAGCAGGAAGTGATCGCCAATTACGACATCAACGACTACAAGGAAAAGACCGAACTCACTGCGCAGAAACTGTCCACGATGATGTACGCAACACTGCGCGCACATCGTGACATCATGACCATCGAGGCCAGCAAGCGCGGGCTCGAGCGCGTCATCGAGTCTTCTGCAAAGATCTTTTCACTGCACGAGTCGCACGAATTCGCCTCGGCAGTATTGGCGCAGCTGACCAACCTGATGAGCATGGATCGGGGCGCGCTGTACTGCAAAGTGGTGCGCCCCGAATCGTCCACACCAGACCATTTTGTAGTCGCCGCCGCGACTGGCGATTACGCGCAATTCGTCAACGCCAACGCCGACGAAAGCCTGCCGCCGCAGATCGCCGATTCTCTGCGCGCTGCTTACTCCAGCAAGAGCCATCAATTCACTCGCGACCACTACGTTCTGCATTTCACCGACAGCCACCGCAGCGAGAGCCTGCTTTACGTTGGTGAGGCCTGGGATCTTTCGCCAATGGACATGAAATTGGTCGAGGTGTTCTGCACCAATGTCTCGATCGCGTTCGAAAACCTGCACCTGCAGCGCGAACTTTTCGGCGGCCAAGTCGAAATGGTGACCTTGCTCGCCGGGCTGGCCGAGAGTCGTTCGCGCGAAACGCTGGCGCATGTCAAGCGCGTCGGCATGATCGCCAACCTGCTCGGCGAAGTCTGGGGACTGGATGCAAAATCGCGCGAAATGTTGCGCTACGCCGCTCCGCTGCACGACATCGGCAAGATTGGCATTCCGGATGCGATTCTCAACAAGCCCGGGGCGCATACGCCGGCGGAGAGTGCGGTGATGCGCACGCATGCGGCCCTGGGTGCGCAATGGCTGTCGGGTTCGCGACTTCCGTTATTGCAACTGGCCGCGGTTGTCGCCGAGGACCATCACGAGAACTGGGATGGCAGCGGCTACCCGCGCGGCCTGAAGGGCGAGGAAATTTCGGTCGGCGGGCGTATCACCGCCTTGGCCGATGTGTTCGACGCACTCGGTAGCAAGCGCTGTTACAAGGAAGCCTGGGAACCCGAAGCCATCCGCGCGTTCATCACGCAGCAATCCGGCATCAAGTTTGATCCGCGGCTGGTGCGGATCCTGTTTGATAACTGGGAACGCGCCTTCGAGATCCGCGGCGATATGCCGGATTGAATCAGTCGCGGGTGCTGCACGCTCTGCCTGTCTCAGCGCGGCTGCCACTCGACGGTGACGCCCAACTCGCGGCCGAGCCGATATTCACGCGTGATCTCGCTGCCCTGCTTGTACTCGATCTTGGGATCGAGCAGATTGCGCAAACGCAATTTGAGCGTCCAGTTTTTGGCCAGGGCATGACGCCAGTTGAAATCGAGTACGTGCAGCGGCTGCTCATAAATATCCGGCGCGCCGAATACACCAACCTGAGAAATGCGTTTTCCGGCCACGTTGTAGAGCAGTGTTGCCTCGTCGTCGCCATCCGGTGATTTGTAGCCAAGCTGCAGGTTCATTACGTAGGGCGACTGACCCTGCAGCGGACGTGACGAATTGGTCTGGATGTCATTGGCCGCGCCCAGCTCGATGTTGGATTCGATCCAGCTGAAGTTGGCGGCGGTATAGAACTGCTGCAAGCGATCACTGACGAAACCCAGGCTGCGGAAATAGTCGATTTCGATACCGTAATTGCGCGCCGAATCGGCGTTGTCCAGCGACACCAAACTGCCGGTGCCGGGCACTTGGATCTTCTCGATGGGTTGATCGAAATCCTTCAGGAACAGCGCGACGCTGAGCGATTCGGTGTAGGAAAAATAGTGCTCCCAGCGCGCGTCGAAATGGCGGATGCTGGTCGGCACCAGGTTCGGATTGCCAATGGTTTCAAGGTCGAGCAACGGATCGGTATACGGCGCCGACGACAGTTCGCGGAAGTCCGGTCGCGAAACGGTCTCGGCGATGGTAAATCGCAACTGGTCGTCGTCTGAGTAGAGCCAGGTAAAGCCGAGGCTGGGCAGCCAGTCTGCGCTGTTGATCGCAGCCACTACGGGCACCGCGTCGGGCACGCCGAGCTGGAACGTGCTCACTTCCTGCGCGTTGTCTTCGTAGCGCACGCCGGCGGTAAAGCGGTACTTGCTTTTCCAGTTGAGGTCAGCGCCCAGGAACAGCGCATCAAGCTCCTGGTCGGCAACGTAATTGTCGGTGCCGCGCGTGGTCTCACGCAGTTCGAAACCGTTGGGACCGATGTTGGCGGGATTGAGAATGTCATCAAGATCGAAGTTGCCGATGACATTGGGATCATTGGCCAGCGGGCCGACGCCGACAAAACTGAAACGACGGATCTGTGAATCGCGATCACGACGCAGCACCCCGCCGCCTGCGCTCAGATCGAGATAGGTATCGTCGTTGAGCATGGTCGGCAGCTTGAACCCGAAGCTGAAGTCCTGACTGTCGTCGTCGAGTTCGGCAAACACGGTCGAGTTGCTGTCGGAGCGCCGCGAAAACGAAAATGCCTGGCTGGCATTGTCGCGGTCGTAGCGATAGCGACGCGTATTGGGCGATTCACGCGTGGCTTCGGCCAGGGTGTATTGCCAGTTCAGATTGAGATCCTTCAGGCCAGGAAAGCGGTGCTCACCGGCGAGTTGCTCAGCGATCAATGCATTCTCGATCCACTCCAGCTCGGTGAACCGCGACACGTCACCCGGGTCTTCCGGATAGCCGGTCGACTGCTGCGTCTGGTCTTCGCTGTTGCGCAGCAACAGGGTGGTGCTCTTGAGCCGGTGATCGGCGCCCAAATCGAGGCCAGCAACCAGGAACGCCGAAAGCTCAATGTTCTGCAGGCTGCGCTGAACATCGAGCTCGCTGGCCTGCACCAGCTCGTTCTGGCCGACCACAGCGAACTCGCGACGAACTTCATCGAAGTTGTCGTAGGTATTGCTGTAACGCAACGCGCCGAGCAAGCCGAGCTTGTTATCGCCCAGGTCAAAGCTGTTGCCGAGCGCAGCGCTGAACCCGGTATCCGGCTTGATCGTGGTGCGCGTATCGACGTTATAGTTTCCAGCCAGCGCCTCGCCGAACTGTTCCAGTTCGGCTGCCGAGGAACCGCCAGGATTGGTCGGCGACTGGGGCCGCAGCACGGTACCGCCCGCAGTCGCTGCGGCCAGCGCTCCAGGCAACTGGCGCGCGCTGTCGAAGCCAGTCCAGTCGTTGGAATCGCCAACATAACTCAGGCCATCGTCGAACGTACTGTCCTGCACGTAGCCAAGGCTCAGCCCCAACTTGGCGATGAAGCCCGCAGGTACGCCACGCGTGCGCAGCTGCACGGTACCGCCACCGAATTCTGCCGGCAGATCAGGTGACCAGGACTTCTGCACTACGACACCATCGAGAATCTCGGTCGGAAACAGGTCGAGCGGAATCGTGCGTCGCGTCGGATCTGGACTCGGAATCTGCGCGCCATTGAGCAGCACGCTGGAATAGCGATCGCCGAGTCCGCGCACAAACACGAACTTGCCGTCGACAACGGTGAGGCCGGTGACGCGCTTGAGCGTGGTGGCGGCGTCGGAGTCGCCGGTGCGCGCAATCTGTTCGGCGCTGATCGCCTCGGTCACGTTGGCCGTGGTGCGACGTTCGTCGACGTAGAGCTCCTGACCTCCCTCGACAATGGTGCCTTCAACTTCAACGCCGGCCATTTCCGTTGCGTCCAGATCGCCCGGCGGCAGGGCGTCTGCGGAGGTATCCGCAGTATCCGCACCGCCCGCGACCACTGCCGCTGGCGCAACTGCGGCAGTCGAACTGCCGACCGTGTTCATTACCACTTTCCATTCCACCGCAGCGGCATTTTTTATCGAGAAGTTGTTCGCCGAAAAACTGTCAAAGCCGGCGAGGTCGGCCATTACGCCATAGTCCCCTGCCGGCAGGCTCAGACTGAAGCGCCCGGCGGCATCGGACACCAGCTTGTGCGACTGGTCATAGACCGCTTCGCTCACGCCCATCACGTTGATTTGCGCACCCGCCAACGGCTTGCCGGCCCCATCCTGCACCAGACCGGAAACACTGGCCTGCTGTTGCTCTGCTGCGACTGCGGGCATCGGCAGGCAGGCGACAAAACCGCCGGCCAGTGCGCTGGCAATGAGCAACGGCAATGCCGCGAGGCGCGGCTTGGAATTCGACTGAATGTGCATGAGCTGAGTCCGGAACGGGAGGGCGCGGTGGTCGAGACGAACACGCGGTGCACTGCAAATTACTTCCGTTGCGTGACGAGTCGATGACGCAAAGGCTGCGTTGAGATTGCAGAGGGACCAAGCACCGGGCTAGGCTGGGTAATCGCCGTCACCAAGAAATGCCGCCATGAAGCTGATCCGACGCACTCTCATCCTGCTGATCCTTCTGCTGTTTTTCCTTCTGGCAAGCCTCTGGTGGCTGCTCCATGGCAGCCTCGCCAGGCTCGATGGCAACCAGGCATTGCCGGGACTCACAGCATCGGTGACGGTGACGCGGGATGCCCGTGGCACGGTCGGCATCGACGCCGTTGACGCCACCGACGCGGCACGCGCGCTGGGATTCGTGCACGCGCAGGAGCGCTATTTTCAAATGGATCTGTTGCGCCGGATGGCAGCGGGCGAGCTTTCGGAACTGGTCGGCGCGGCGGCCCTCCCAGTGGATCGTGCGCATCGAGCGCACCGTTTTCGCAGCCGTGCCGAACGCGCCATCGCTGCGTTGAGTGCGAGCGAACGCGCTCGCATCGAGGCCTACCGCGATGGCGTCAATGCCGGCATCGGCGCACTGCGCACGCGACCCTGGGAATACTTTGCATTGCGTCAGCGGCCGGTGCCGTGGCGCAGCGAAGACAGTGCGCTGGTGATCTATGCGATGTTTTTCGATCTCAACAGCGATGGTGCCAATCTGCGCGAGCTGAACCTGGCGCGGATGCACGCGGTGCTGCCGCCCGAGCTGGTCGGCTTCCTGGTGCAGCCCGGGAGCGAGTGGGATGCCCCGTTGACCGGCCTGGCGATGCCAGCGGTTCCCATTCCTGAAGTGCAGACCATTGATCTGCGCACCTTGCCCGCGACCAGCAGCGCACTGGCGCGGCTCGATGCAGCGGATCTTGACCACTTTGTCGGCAGCAACAATTTCGCTGTGGCCGGATCGTTGACACTTGACGGTGCCGCGTTGGTCGCCGATGACATGCACCTCGGACTCGGTGTGCCGTGCATCTGGTTTCGTGCGCAATTGCGCTACACCGACGCCAGCGCGGTCGGCGGCAAGGTGCAACTCGATGGCGTCACGCTGCCCGGCGTTCCTGGCCTGGTTGCGGGCAGCAATGGTCACATCGCCTGGGGCTTCACCAACAGCTACGGGGACTGGACCGACTGGATACGCGTGCAGCGCGATGCATCCGACCCCAAACGCTATCGCAACGCCGACGGCCTGGCGAACATTGTCACGCACCGTGAAACCCTGCACGTCGCCAACGCCGCCGACGAATATCTGCTGATCGAAGATACCGAGTGGGGTCCGATCCTGGCCAAGGATGCCGATGGCACCGAACTGGCGCTGATGTGGACGGCGCACGAGCCACGCGCGATCAACATGCGTATGTTTGAGATCGATCAGGTCAGGAATGTCGAGCAGGCTCTGGCGCTGGCTCCAAGGCTGGGCATGCCGGCGCAGAATTTCGTCGTCGGCGATCGCGAAGGGCGCATCGGCTGGACACTCACCGGCAATGCCATACCGCTGCGCGTCGGCTTTGATGGTCAGGCACCCACCGACTTCGCAGAGGGCAGCGCCCGCTGGCAGGGCTGGCTCGACGCAGCGGACTACCCGCGCATCATTGATCCGCCACAACAACGGCTTTGGACCGCCAATGCACGCACCGTCGATGGCCACTGGCTTGGACTGGAAGGCGATGGTGGCTTCGACCTCGGTGCGCGCCAGCAGCAGATCCGCGACGATCTGTTTGCGACCAGGAAATTCGGCACCGAGCAAATGCTGGCGATTCAACTCGACGATCGCGCTGTGTTCCTCCAGCGCTGGCATGAATTGCTGAGCGAGGTACTGCTGACAACGCCGGCACAAGAGCTCGCGGCCCTGCGTGCGCAGACCGATCGGTGGTCGGGCAAAGCCAGCATCGACTCGGTGGACTACCGGTTGACGCGCGCCTTCCGTCTAAACGTCATCGAAGCGGTATTGGCGCCGTGGCAGGACTTGGTCAAGCGCAGATTCAACGATTTCGAGTTGCCATCGGCGCAGGGTTACGAGGCGGCCGTGTGGGCAATGATCGAAGCCCGTCCGCCGCACCTGCTCGATCGCCAGTATGCCGATTGGAATGCTTTACTGGTTGCGGCCGCCGAGCGCGTCGACAGCGAACTGGGACAGCAACCTGGCGGCATTGCGGCACGCAACTGGGGCGAGCGCAACACCAGCAATATCCATCACCCGCTGTCGGGTGCACTGCCCGGTTTTCTTGCGCGTCGACTCGACATGCCGCGCCAGCCGCTGCCGGGCGACAATAATATGCCGCGCGTACAGTCACCTGAGTTCGGCGCCTCGCAGCGCTTCGCCATCGCCCCGGGGCACGAAGACCAGAGTTACTTGATGTTGTCCGGTGGCCAGAGCCCGCACCCGCTGTCGCCGTTCCATGGCGCCGGTCATGACGACTGGGCTCGGGGCGTGCCGACGCCGCTGCTACCGGGACCGACTCAGCATCGACTGACATTGCAGTAGGAGCGCACCAGGGCGCGACCGATCGTAGCGTAACCTTGGTCGCGCCCGGGTGCGCTCCTACGCACGCGTTAACTTCCGGACCTCGGTCGCGCCCGGGTGCGCTCCTACGCATGCGATAACATCCGGGTCTCACTCAGGGGTTTGTGCTATGCGTGATTTGCTTATCCTCGCGTTGCTCGCTGCAACAAGTACTGCGGTCGGTGCCGCCACTGATGCCCGCGTTGGCGCGGCGCAGGTCAACGCCCAAGTCCTCGCCTGGCGGCGCGATATTCATCAGCATCCAGAACTCGGCAATCGCGAGACGCGCACGTCGGCCCTGGTCGCCGAACAGCTGAAATCGCTGGGCCTGAGCGTACAGACCGGCGTCGCCAAGACCGGTGTGATCGGATTGCTCAAAGGCGCCCTGCCCGGCCCGCGCATTGCCATCCGCGCCGATATGGACGCGTTGCCGGTAGAAGAACAGGGAACTCTGCCGTTCGCATCGAAAGTGCGCACGCAGTTCAATGGCATCGACGTCGGCGTGATGCACGCCTGCGGCCACGATGCGCATACCGCGATGACGCTTGGCGTGGCGACCGCGTTGGCCGGCATGCGCGATCAGCTCAAAGGCGAAGTGATGTTCATTTTCCAGCCGGCCGAGGAAGGTCCGCCCGCGGGCGAGGAAGGCGGCGCCGACCTGATGCTGAAAGAGGGTCTGTTCGAGCGCATGCGACCCGATGCCGTATTTGGCATGCACGTGTTCTACACCCTGCACGCTGGCCAGATCGGCGTGCGCGAGGGGCCGATACTGGCCGGTTCCGACCGTTTTCAGATCAAAGTGATGGGCAAGCAGACGCATGGCGCGCAACCGTGGCGCGGCGTCGATCCGATCACCACCGCAGCATTGATCATCAACCAGGCGCAGACCATCGTCAGCCGCCAGCTCAACATTTCGGAGTTGCCCGTGGTGCTCAGCTTTGGCATGATCCATGGTGGCCTGCGCTGGAACATCATTCCGGATCAGGTACTGCTCGAAGGCACCATTCGCAGCTTCGATGCCGGCATGCGCCAGCAGGCATTCGACGCGCTGCAGCGCATTGCCGAACACGTCGCCGCGGCGCAGGGTGCCAGCGTCGAAACGGTGATTCCGATGCCCGAAGCGGTCAATCTGGTGACCCGCAACGACCCGGCATTGACGCGGCGCATGCGCGCCAGTCTGGAACGTGCGGTGGGTGCCGACAACGTGCTGAATATCCCGCCAAGCATGGTCGCGGAAGACTTTTCGGCGTTCGCGGCCGAGGTCCCCGGCATGTATTTTTTTGTCGGTTCGGTCCCGCCCGCGAAGGATCTGAAAGACGCCGAACCCAATCACTCACCGCGATTCTTTCTTGACGAGGCTGCGCTTGAAATAGGCACGCGCGCGATGCTTCAGGTGGCGCTGGACGCGCTGGACGGCGGTGTCGTAGCAACGACAATACCCTAGCCGCCGGATTTTTCGAAATTGCACTGAAGCCACGCAGATGACCAACAACGATTTCATCGAGGTCTACCCAGGTGTGATCAGCAAAGCCGACTGTGCGCGTGCCATTGCCCAGTTCAATGCCAGCAATCAGGCCACACGGGGCGCTACCGGCGCCGGCGTTGACATCAAGCTCAAGGACAGCTGGGACATCGACGTCACCGCGCGCGAAGAGTGGCAATGGCTGCAAAATGCGGTCGAGACCGCAGCCCTCGATGGCGTCTGCGCCTACGTGCGCAAGTATCCGTATACCGTGCTCGCGCCCCTGGCCTTGAAACGCCAGGATGCGGCCACCGGCGAACTGCTTGCCATTACTGCTGAAGACCTTGGCCTGCTCACGCCGGTGAATCTGCAATCGGTGGTCAAGCATTCTTTTCGTCCCGGAGGCCTGAATCTGCAGCGCTATATCGCTGACCAGGGCGGCTACCCCTACTGGCACTGCGAGCACTATCCCAGGCAAGACAGCACTGAGCCGCTCGGTCGTGTGTTGCTCTATTCGATTTATCTCAACGAGGGCTTCTATGCCGGCGAGACCGAGTTTGTGCATCAACAGCGCAAGATCACGCCGCGCACCGGAGATCTGCTGATCGCGCCGGCATTCTTCACCCACACCCACCGCGGCAACCGCCCGATCGGCAGCGACAAATACCTCGCCACCAGTTGGATCCTGTATCAGCACCCAGAGCAGCTGTTCGGAACCGCAATCAATGCCGGCAAGCGCTGAGGCGATGAACGCAGCCTATCCTGCAGTGATCCGGGTCGCGCCTTGCGCGCGGAAAATGCGCTACAAACAGCGCTGGTGACAGAGTAGCCATCCACGGCAGACCGCGATGACCGAGATCACTTCCTTCCTCGAACTGACGCAAGCCTGGCGTGCCGGTGAGCTGGCTGCGCGCGATCAACTGGTGGGCCTGGTCTATGACGAAGTGCGTGCGATCGCACGCCGGCAACTTGCCCTGCACAGCGAGGCCACGCTGCGCCCGACCGAGCTTGCACACGAAGCGCTGATGCGGGTGCTGCAGCAGACCGGCGAATGGCAGAGTCGGCGCCATCTGTTGAATGTGATCGCGCTGGCAACTCGCCAGGTTCTGGTCGATTCGGCGCGACGCCGGCACGCGCAGAAGCGTGATGGTGGCGTGCCCACCGACCTGGAATCGGCAGAGGCCGGGTCCGTTGCCGCACCCGACAGCCTGCGCCTGACGGAGGCGTTGGATGCCCTGGCGCAAACCGATGGACGGGCGGCCGAGGTGATCACGCTGACCTATTTCACCGGGCTCGATCGCATGGAGATTGCCGCATTGATGGAGGTATCAGCCAGCACGGTGGATCGCGCCCTGCGCTTTGGTCGCGCCTGGTTGAAGGATGCGCTGGGCGACGAGGCTATGCCTGCTCATGTCTGAGTCCCCGCATTCGCTTGCACTGCTGTTTGACGAGATGATCGCGCTTGATGCGGCGCAGCGCGAAGCACGACTGGCCGTGTTGGGACCCGAGCTGGCTGCGCGGCTGCGCGCGTTGTTGACAGCTGACCAGAGCGATGATGCGGCAATCGAACAGGCCATAGTCATCGACGCCAGTGCTGCGATCGACGCGCACGCTGCCGGCACCCGCATCGGGCCGTGGCGCGTGGTACGCGAGCTCGGATCAGGTGGCATGGGCACGGTGCTGTTGGCCGAGCGCGATGGCGCCGACTTCAACCAGCAAGTTGCAATTAAGTTGATTCGCGGATTTCCATCCACGGATGGCATTCGCCGCCTGCGTCAGGAACGGCAGATTCTCGCCACCCTCGATCACCCCAACATCGCGCGCCTCATCGATGGCGGCGAAACCGACGCCGGTCAGCCCTATCTGGTTGTCGAGTACGTGCGCGGGCTCACCCTGGACGCCTATGTGCGCGCCCAGCGTCCGGATCGCGATGGCCGCATCGAGTTGATCGAGCGCATCGGCGGCGCGGTGCAACACGCGCATCAACATCTGGTCATTCATCGTGACCTGAAACCAGCCAACGTGATGATTCGCGAGGACGGCGAGATCAAGCTGCTCGATTTCGGCGTCGCCAAACTACTCGATCTGAGCAGCGATGGCTCCGCCATCGAATCCACCCGCGTGTTCACGCCGGGATATGCCAGTCCTGAGCAACGCGCGGGACAGCCGATCAGTATCGCCAGTGATGTTTTCAGCCTGGGTGCGATGCTGCGCGAGCTGCTCGCGCTCGGCAGTGAAAAGCCCGCACTGTTGGACGCCGAACTCTCCGGCATCATCGCCAAGGCCAGCGCAGATCTAGCTGCGCAACGCTACACCACGGTGGCAGCATTCTGCGATGATCTATCGCGCTATCGCCGCGGATTGCCGATTGCCGCGGCGGCCGACACTGGCTGGTATCGGGCGCGCAAGTTCTTCGGTCGACATCGCCTGGCCAGTGCCGCTAGTGTGCTTGCCCTTGCAGTAATCGCCATATTGATCTGGTATCTGGTCGCCGCGCTCGAACAGGCGCGGCAACAACGAACCGTGGCCGATAAGGCACGCGTCAGTGCCGAGCAAAGTCTTGAGCGTTCCAAATCGGTCATCGAGTTTTTTGCCGAGATGTTCGAGGGCGTGGCTCCCGAACATGCGCTGGGTAAAACACTGGCGCCGACCGATTTGTTGGCGCGCGCGGAGCGACTGCTGCGCGACAAGCCACCGGCCGATGCAGGCCTGCACGCGGATCTTTCAACCGCGCTCGGCGGGCTCTACCAAAAGCTTGGTGATGGCGGCAATGCAGTGCGTCTGCTGCGGCAAGGTCTCGAAGGACAGGTGCCGTCCGGAACCGAGGAGACCCTGGAGATCGCAATAAGGCATCTGATGTTGTCGCGCTCGCTGTTCGCGTTGGAGCGACCCGAGGAGGCGATGGTGCACGTCAAGCAGGCCGTGGCCCTGCGACTGCCGCATATGGGCAATGATCCCGAACTGCAGATCGCCTCATGGATCGAACTCGCGCAAGGCAACCTGCAGCTACGCGATATTGTCGCTGCCCGTGCCGACCTGGACAAGGCGACGGCGCTCGCTGCCAACGCCAACATAAACCCCGAGCTACTGCTGGACCTGGCCGACACTGATGGTGTGCTGGCCATGGACGAAGGCCACTTCGATGTCGCGGCCGGCGCAGCGCGGAGCGGACTGGCGTTGTTGCAGGCGCATCCCGAGTTGCCCCGCACCATCTTGATTCAGTTGGAACGCACACTGGGGCGCGCACTCACGGCGAGTGCGCAGCTGGCAGACGCCGAGGCCGCGTTCAAGCGTGCAATTGCTGCGCAGAAAACGTGGATCGGCGACAGCGGCTTACGCGCCGCGTCGCTGTACAACGACTACGGAATTCTGTTGACGGTTCTCGGGCGTTATGCCGATGCCGAACAGGCGTTTCGCAGCGGTGCCGAGAATCAAGCTGCCAGCGGTGGACTGGCGCCCGACCAGAGCCCAGTGTATTTGAATAATGTGTGCGACTTGCAGATCGCGCAGGGCAAGTATGCCGACGCACTGGACAATTGCCGCGCCGCCCTGGTGTTTCATCGCGACTCCGCGCCCGACAATCCCGATCGGATGATCGTCGCCAGTAATCTCGCGCGGGTGATGGCGCTGAACGGCGAGGCAGCCGCGGCGCTCAAATCATTGCAAGCGCTACGCGTACTCGCGGCAAATTCGGCCGGTGCCGACAGCTACCTCGCCGCTCTGCACACGGTGCGCGCGGTGCGCGCCGCCCTGCTGGTGCATGACATGACTGCGGCGCGCGAGCTGGGCGATCGCAGTGTGACCATGTTCGACGCCCTGTTCCCAGCGCCACACCCCTGGCGCGCGCGCGCGCTGCGCATGCGTGCACTGGTGTTGATGGCCGACAACCAGTACGACGCAGCCGACGCCGATCTGGCGCGCGCTCACGATGAAGCCGTCAAGGCGCTGGCCAAGGGACATCCGTTGACTGCACAGATCGAAGTCGATCAGGCCGAAGTCGCCGAACTGCGTGGCGATCGCAGCGGCGCTCGTCAGCTCATCGACACTGCGCTGCCAATCCTGCGTAGCTGCTGCAGTTCCATTGAAATCGATCGCGCGCGCGCCGAAGCCCTGGCTGTCCGCGTCGGCGAGTCCTGAGCCGTTTGGCCAGGGCAGCAAGGCACGCGCTGGTGTCACCACGCAATCTTCAGTCCGCGCAGCAACGCACCGCAACGCGGCCCCCGATCGGCCGGAACCCATCACACCTGTTTCCGACCCGTGCGCGCTACATGTACTATCGCTGAACATCGCCTTCCATTGGCATAGTTCGTCGGGCTGCCGCTATTTGCCCGACTGCCGCGGTTCGCGATCCCCTCCAGCCCAAAAGACTCAAGGAGTTGCTCCATGCGCAACAAGCACATCACCGCGGCCACATTGGTTGCCGGCCTGACCGGCCTAGGCTTCTGTGGCCTCGCGCTTGCTCAGACTGATCAGCCACAGTCCGATCAGTCGCAACCGGAACAGTCCGATGGCACGGCCAACGAGATGGAAGAGATCGTAGTCACCGCCACCAAACGCGAGGCCGGTATCTACGACGTGCCGGTGGCGATCAGTGCGTTCACCGCGGAAACTATTGAAATGAGTGGGGTCACCGACCTGGTCGACATCGGCAAGTTCGTGCCCAACCTCAACGTTACCGAGTTTTCCGCCGGCCACACGGCATCGGTCAATCCCTTTATTCGCGGCATCGGGCTGCAGGATCACCTGATCACCACCGATCCTGGCGTTGGCGTTTATGTCGATGGTGTCTACCTCGGCCGCCAAGTGGGGCAGAACTGGAGCCTGTCCAACATTGAACGCGTCGAAGTACTGCGCGGGCCGCAAGGCACCTTGTATGGACGCAACTCCATTGGCGGCGCGATCAATATCATCACGCGCCAGCCGGGCGACGAAGAGGGTGGGCGCATTGCGCTCGAGGCGGGCTCGCGTGGTCGCTTGAACGGCGACTTCTACACCAATCTCAAGGTCAACGAACACTGGGCGTTGTCGGTCAACGGTGCCTACAAGCAGCGCGGCGGCGTTGGCGATTTCGTGCTGCTGGATAATCCACGCAAGGAAGTGGGCGAACTCCAGGACAATTCGGCCCGGGTGGCAGTGAAGTGGACGCCCACCGATCAGTTCTCGCTGCTGCTGGTGGCCGACGCCAACGAAGGTGACAACGGCCTGCGACCGTACACCACGTTGATTGATGAACTTCCGAACGGCGCCGTGTACCTGGCCGGCTTCCGCAATTCCGATCTGGCCGCAGACCCCTATGACAACAACACTGGTCAGGCCGATCAGATTGGGGTCACCAACGAAGCGAACGGTTTCGCGTTGACCGCCGACTGGTTCATGACCGAAACGCTCGCCGGCAAACTCATCCTCAGCGACCGCCATTCTGAGTATCAGGCAGGGCTGGACGACGACAGTCTGTTCGAGAATTTCCTGTCGTTTCCAGAGGATGGCGAAGCCGACCAGACCTCCGCAGAATTGCAGGTCAACGGCATCTACGAGCGCTGGGATTTTGTTGCCGGCCTGTACTACTTCAAGGAAGAGGGTTCGAACCTGCAGGATCCGAACGTATTTCTCGGCGGCGCCGGTACCTACTTTCTGGACCAGAACGTCCGCAGCAAGGCGGTGTACGGCAATATGGGTTTCCAGATCACCGACCAGTTCCGTCTGGCTGGTGGCCTGCGTTTCACCCGGGATGACAAAGAGGCCTTCGTCGACATCAACAATTTCGTATTCACCCGCGGCGAACGCGACTGGTCTGAGACCAGCTGGGACCTGTCCGGCGTGTATGCGCTCGGTAACGGCATGAGCCTGTACGGCACCGTGCAAAATGGTTATCAGTCTGGCCAGTTTCCGCCGCGCGCTTACTGCCTGTTCGGCAATCTGGCCATTGGCCAGCCGGGCAATGTCACCGCCGACAACTGCTTCGTTGCCGGGGACAACATCACCGCGCAAAACTATGAAGTGGGAC
Organism: Lysobacterales bacterium; assembly: GCA_031389245.1. GTDB lineage: Bacteria > Pseudomonadota > Gammaproteobacteria > Xanthomonadales > Ahniellaceae > 0-14-3-00-62-12. Next base: position 14,816 of record JANMSL010000729.1, read on the forward strand.
TCAAGGGCCAGCCGTTCAACAATTTGAGCATGAGCGTGAGCGCGTTTCATACCCAGTATTCGGACCTGCCTTATCAGGTGAGCACAACGTCAGGAGCAGGTTTTGACACACGCAACATCATTGTCGACCAGGACTCCAACGGTGTGGAATGGGAAAGCACGTTACTGGTAGGCGATAGTTTCCGACTGCACACATCGGTCGGTTACATCAACGTGGATGTTGACGATCCGGTCGCCGTTGCACCGCTGACCCCAGAGTGGACGGCATCGATCAGCCCCGAATACTCGCTCAACTTGTCGGGCGGAAGTTTATTGCTGCGCGCTGACTGGTCCTACCGCGACGAGATGTTCGGCGAACCCACACCCGATCCGACGCGCTTTACCCGCATCGATTCGCGCAGCCTGTTGAATCTCAATGTGACGTACCAACCCGAAAACGGAAACTGGACGCTGGGCGCCTACGGTCGCAATGTCACCGACGAGCGCTATGACCAGGGCCGTCTGAATACCGGTGACTATGTACTGGTCATGCTGAGCAACGACGCCAGCGAGTTTGGCCTGCGCTTTACCCAGTATTTCGGCAAGTAGAGCCGGCTCGCTGCGGGCTGGATATGAGTCAGGTCGGGTGCCCCGAAAGGGGTGCCCGACATCAACCGGTTCGAATCATCTTGAGTCGCTGCAAACGCAGCGCGACAAATCGCCGAACTAGACGACGACCTCGACCGCACGTCCGCGCAGACAATGATCACTGGACATGCTCGAGCCGTAGGCACCGGCGGGAAAGAACGCCAGAAGATCGCCTTCCTGGATTTGCGGAAGCAGGATGTCACGCCCCCAGATGTCACCGGATTCGTTGATATTGCCGGCGATGGCATAGGGTTGGGTGGCGAAAGCGAACGGCTGACGCAACGCGATCGCGGTCAGCGCAATGCCGTACATGGCGGGATTGAGGTTGATGGCAAAACCGGCGTTGACGCCAAGCCAGGTGATGCCGCGACGCGTTTCTATGGTGTTGGCCTCGACCACGAGCATGCCCGACGAGGCAGAAACAAACGTGCCGGGTTCACACAGAATGGTGGCGCCAAGCGGCGCTAGCAGATCGGCAATCAATGCCGCCCACGAGGTCAGCGACAGTGGTTGGTCGGTGGCGACGTAGCGGCCACCCAGGCCACCACCGACATTGATGTATTTCAACTGCGGGATCTGTCTGGCGATGCCGGCCAGGCGACCAAACGCCTTGGCGACTTGCGGAGAACTGTTCTCGGTCAATCCCCAGCCGATGTGCATGTGAATGGCATCGACGCGCAAGCCAACCGCGGTTACCACTTCGAGGATATGCGGCAAGTCCGCCGGCTCGAACCCGAACTTGGATTCGCCATAGGTCATTTTCGGATTGTCTCCATAGCCCACACGCACTCCGGGATTGAAACGCAGCCCCACTGCGGTGCCCTTCGGCGCTGACGCGGCGAAGCGTCGCAGAGCAGACAGGGTGTCGAGCGTGCAATGCACGCCGCTGGCTGCCAGATAGGCTAGTTCTGGCGACGACAACATGCCGGCGTTGAAGGAGATCTCGTCGGGCGCAAAGCCCGCAGCGAGCGCCAGTTCTACCTCGCGCGGAGAGCAGGTATCGAGCCCGACATTGCGCGTTTCGCGAACCGCGTGCAGCACCCCAGGATGGCGATTCGACTTCATCGCATAGTAGATGCGATGCGCGACACCGACCTCGTCCAGCGCACTTTGCATCTTGCGCAGCTGGCGCTGAACGGTGGGCTTGCTGTAGACGTAGAGCGGCGTGCCATGTTCGCGCGCCAATGCAGTCAGTGAATGTCCGTCACAAAGGATGTCGTCTTCGAGCACAACGTGGCTTTCGTTTTGCCACCAGGGATGAGTCATCGTCGAGTGCGCTGTGCGTCAAGGGAGGCAGATGCCGGCAATCATCGTCAAGTTTCGGCTCGGCAGCAAGCACTGTACCCAACAGAGTGAGGTCACCGCCGGGGTGCGGCGGTGACCCCGAGTGGGCTATTCGCGCCGGGCGCTCACTCCTGCTCCTGCTGTTGCAACGCGTAGCCCGCGGGAACGACGCTGCTCAGCTGACCAGGCGATACCGGCACGTTGAACTGGAATCGATAGCGTATTTCCAGACTGGCGCTGGCGTCCTGCTCCATGGCGATGGGCAAGCCTTCCGCGTCAACCCATAGCACCATTTGTGTAGCGCCCAGATCCAGTGCCCAGCCCTGGGCCTGACGCCCGTCAATTCTGCGTGTGTTTTTCAGCCTGACCGCCTTACCCTGAAATTGGCGTATCTCTTCCAGCCAGTCGAGGCTTGCATCCGGCGTGGTCGGCAGCGCAGGCAGCGGCATCAAGCTCGCTTCCCTGGAGTCGTGCAGCAGGGTGAGCAGCTGTCGTCGGGTGTTGTCGACGATGATGCTCAACTGGTCGCCGACATCGGTGCGCACGCTGCCATCGGCGCCAACCAACATACGCGAGGTTTGCACCGTCTCACCGTTGAAGCGCTGCTCGACCTGCATGGCCAGCGTGTTGAAGTCCAGGAAATGTGCACGTACTGCGGCGAAGGCGCGGCCGCTGTCAGGCAGCAATGGCAAAATGATCAAGGCGCACGCCGTCAGCGCCATCACTGCAGCAAAGGCGAGACGGCGACTGCCGAATGTGGGTTTGGTTTCGCCTGCCTGTTGCAGGCGTGCTGCAAGTTTTCGCTGAGCCGCATTGACCGCGGTCTCAGGGACTGCGGCAGTCGCTTGGACATGCTCGGCGAGTGCGGCAGAAAGTGGCTGTTCGGATGCCTTGTTCATGACTGACCCTCCTGCGATGCGTGTTCGATGTGTGCTTCAAGTCGGCGCTTGGCGCGATGCAGCGTCACGCTGACGCTGTTCTCGCTCAGCTGCAGCGCGCTGGCGATGTCGGCGATGTCCAGCCCTTGCAGATAGCGCAGGCTGAAGCACTGCGCCTCGCGTCGCGAAAGCCTGGCGAGTGCGCCGCGCAGACGCCGCGCGCGCTCTGCCTCGAGACCCGCCTGCTCCGCCGAAGCGGCGCTATCGGGTGCCTGTGCGCGCCACAGCGGTAACAGCCGCCACCAACGCTGTTGCCGCCGCAGCACATCGATAGCGGCACGGGTCGACGTCGCAGCAAGGTAGGCGGGCCACGACGCTACGCGTTGCTTCGGCGATTCGATCAGGCGCAGGAAAACGTCCTGCTGTACGTCTTCGGCCAGCGACGCGTCACCCAGCACGCGATAGGCCGCCCTGAAGACCAGCGCTCCGTACAGCTGGGCCAGAGTGGCCAGGTCGGCCGCGATCGCAGATTGAGTCAATGGATTGCCTAGCTCAATGGGTGAATTGCAGGACATCGCTTTTCCTCCTGTGGGTGACAACCACAAGACGAACGAGCCCGGACAATCTTACAGATCAACCCCGCAGCTGTGCATGCACAGCCATGGTCGCAGCGGCTGTAAGAATCCAGACCCTGACGCGTCATTACCGAAACACCCAACAGGAGTCGCGTAATGCCGAGCCAATATGTTCCAAATTCGCAAGTCACTGAGTCGGCCACACGCGGCATCACTGCAGCACTGGGTCACGCGCGGCGCCGCATGTGCTGGTCTGTGGCAGGCTTGATCGCGCTGTGCTGTTTGCCGGTCTGGGCCAAGGGGCCCAGCGCAGCCGAACTCGATGTTGAGATCGCCGCGGCCATGGCCGCCACAAAAGCGCGCGGCCTGGCCATCGCGGTGATCGATGGCGGTCGCGTGGTGCATGCGCGCAGCTACGGCGAGCGCAACGCAGCGCGCCAGCCACTGCAGCGCGACACCATCATGTACGCCGCGTCGCTGACCAAGGCCGCCTTTGCCTACATGGTGATGCAACTGGTCGACGAGGGCCGGCTCGATCTGGATCGGCCGATTGCTGATTATCTGCAACAGCCATTGCCGAGCTATCCTCGGGAAGATGGTTACGGCCCGTGGGCTGATCTTGCCGATGACGAGCGCTGGCGCGCGCTGACAGCACGAATACTGCTCACACACAGCGCCGGATTCTCCAACTTCGCCTTCATCGAACCGGATGGCAAACTGCGCATTCACTTCGCACCTGGCGCGCGCTATGCGTACTCGGGAGAGGGCTTGATCCTGCTGCAGTTTGTGTTGCATCGTGGTCTGCAGCTGGATGTTGGCGCCGAGATGCAACGACGCGTGTTCGATCGTTTTGGCATGACCCGGACCAGCATGATCTGGCGAACGGATTTTGCCGAAAACCTCGCCGACGGCTGGGACATCACTGGGCAACCGCATCCGCATGACGAGCGCAGCCGCGTGCGCGCAGCCGGATCCATGGACACCACGATTCGCGATGTCGCGCGTCTGGTGGCCGGCTATGTCCGCGGCGATGGCTTGTCGGCCAGCGCTCGTGCCGAACTGGTTCGGCCGCAGCTGGCCATTACCACGGCCAGCCAGTTTCCGTCGCTGCAGCCCGAGCTGCCTGCACACCAACGTCGCAGCGATCTGGCGTCGGGTTTGGGTGTGATCACGTTCAAAGGCCCGCAGGGCCGCGGCTTCATGAAAGGCGGACACGATGACATCACGGCCAACACCTGGATATGCGTTGAACGCGGCCAACGCTGCGTCGTGATCCTCGCCAACGACGTGCGCGCCGAGGCGGCGTTTCCCAGGCTGGTGGCGTTCGTTTTGGGCGACACCGGCGCGCCATGGCGATGGGAATACGGCGCGGCGGAATTCTGGCAACACGAGTGAGCAGGCGCGCTGGGAAAGATACATTCATGCTCTGCTGCCAAGTGGCGTTGCCGGTGCGCAACGCCATGCGGTAGGGCTAGAGTTGACGCTCGGATTGCATGCGCTCCGGTTCGACGCGGCGGCGCAGCGACCAGAACGGAATATCGCGGCGAAGGTGATAACCCATCTGCTCGTACAGAGATTTGGCACGCTGGTTTTCATGGCTGACATGCAGGAACGGAATGCGACCGCGTTCTAGATTGTCATTCGACAACAGCGCAACCAGACGCCGGGCATAGCCGCGACCATTGAAATCCGGATGCGTGCAGACCGCGCTGATTTCCTGATGCGACTGGGTACCCAGTCGCTCGCCAATCATCGCCGCCAGCCGGCCCTCCTGGTAAATACCAAAGTAGCGGCCCAGCGCCATTGTGCGTTCGCGAAAATAATGCGGATACACCAGTGCCGTCAGTGCCAACACGTCCGCTCGATGCGCCTCGGTCAACTCGACGACCTCCGGCCCGTCGATGTTCGCAATCGACCCGGCACATACCATCTGTGCCAGGGAACGGTACGCGTCCAGCTGCCACAGGTCGGACAAACGCGGTGCCACGCCAAGCAGATAGACGCTTTCACCCGGTGCAACCAGGGATTCGATCGCATCGCTGACTTGCGCTTCGGCTTGCGCAATACCTAAAAACGGCGCGAACTCCGCCGGATAGCGCGCGGCATCGCCGGCGCACACCGCCAGGTCGCGGTGCCGGCTGTGCAGAGAAGACCAAAACGGATTGTCCAGAATGTGCGAGGGCATGACTGACTGAATGCTACGCGATTTTCTTGCGCGCAAGTCGGGCACACCGGACTTGGAACAGTTCAAATTTCATGCGTCGTGCTGCTCTGGGTGCGACTGACCGGCGCCACCCGTCAGCACAGTCGCGAAGCGCTTGCTGCATCGCCAGCACGCGCTCAGCGCGCTTTGTCTTCGAGCATTTTCGCAGTGCCCATCAACTACTCAAAACCATTTGCAAACACCGTATCGCCTGCGGGCAGCGTCAGCAATTCGATGCCATCGAGACTGACCTGCGCGCCGGCACCGACGATCACCTGTCGGGCAAACTCGAAGTTGGCAACGCCATCGGCCACGGTGGTCACAAACCCAATGCGCTGCGCCTGGCGCCAGCCGATGGCACTGTAGATGTCGTAGTTGTCGAGCACACGCGTGCCTTCGACAAGTGCGCCCAGGCTGCGTGTGGCATTGTTAAAGGTCACGGTATTGGAAAGGTAGAACACCGCCAGATAGCGGCCATTGGGCACGGTCAGTGCGTAGCTGAAGGCGGTTCCGCGGCGGCTGTCCAGATGCAGCACGTCGTCTTCGCTGCCATACAGCCCACGAAATCCGCTGTTGATGCTCGCTGCGCTGCCGCCGGTAAAGCCAGTGTCAGCCTCGAAGCTGACTGCACCATTGCCGACATCGGCTCCGGTCATTGCGGCGCCGCCGACATTGATCGCTCGCGCTGTCGGTCGCGGCGCGGCAGCGGCAAGCACCAGCACGGCAGATTCGCCATGCACTGGCGCGCCGCCGTCGTTGACGCTGACGCGCAGTCGATAGGCGCCTGCGTTGCTCGGGGTCCACCAGGCCAATTTCGGATCGGCACTGTCGATTTCGAACGCGACTGTCGTGGGGCCTTCCAGCTGCGAGAAACTGATCGTCGCCGGCTGCGGCAAGTCGTCGTCGTCGACCAGTGCACGCACGCGCAGCGGACGGCCAACGCGCGTAACCGGCTCCACCCACAGCACTACCCGCGGCGAGCGTGCGGCGGGAATGGGATGCACCACACGCACGCTACGCGAAAACGTCGTGTTGCCAGCAAACGCCGCGACATAGCTGGTGCCCGTTGCCTGGGCGCGCAGCACGGTGCTGGCGTCGGCTGGCACTGGCAACGCGGGCGCGGTGAACGATGTGGTGCCGGTGGCGGTGCCGCTACTCGCGCCAAAACTGTAGTTGACGCTGCTGACCGCGGCATCGGCAGCGCCCGTGGTGCCACTGAGCGCCACCGTGCCGGCATTGGTATACAGCGTGCCCCCATTCGCGGGCAGTGTGAGCTGCACCGCAGGATCAGTGAAGACCTGCGGCAAATGCCAGCGTTGCGCAATCAGCCAGGGTGCCAGTTTGGCGACCGCATAGCTCTGCGGAAAAATGCCGTGGCCACCGCTGGCGAATTCGGTATAGAGCGGATCGGCGCCCACCGTGCGCAGGCCGGCAACGCCTTCGCGTGACGAAATCGGCAATACGGTGCCATCGTTGGCCGCATGAAAAAACCACATCGGTACCCGCGCGATGATGGGATGCGTCACCACATTGGAAATATTGTAGGCCGGGCAGACCGGCAACGCCGCCGCGGCGATGCTGTCGAAGTTACTGGCCAATCCCAGCGCGCCGGCCCCGCCCATGGACAGGCCGGTGACATACAGCCGCGCAGGGTCAAAGCCAAATTCGCGCTGTACGTCGTCGAGCATGTCGATCGAACCGACCAGTGGACCTTCGTTCGACCACCAGTCGTTGGGCTGGGTATTCGGGCACTGCGGCGCAACCACGATCATCGGCACAGCGGCCGCTTCGACCGCATTGACCAAAGCGAACATGCCGTTGGCACTGTTGTTCAACTGCGCAGTATTGTTGCTGCCGCGCTCCCCTGCGCCATGATAGAAAAGCAGCAGTGGGCAACGCCGATTGCTGCACGCCGCTGGCACGTAGACCCGATAGGGCAACGCAATCGCGCTGCCGCCATCCACCGACACTGTCCGCGATGCAAAATCACCGACCACCACCGTAGCGCAGGCAGTCAACGGCATTAGCATCGACACCCAAAGCAGAACACCTGTGTGCGCTCGCATACCCGCTCACCGTCTTTGTCGCTGAGCGCAAGATGATACACACGCGCCCGAATCCGCGGCGCCCGCGCGCTGCCAACTGCATCACATTCTGCTTCATGCGGCTTGTCGGCGCACACGGTAGCGCCCGATCCCAAGACGACCGCGCACGGCGCTGTGCACTGGGAAACTGGTTAGTCGGTGCCGCTCACGCTTCTGCGTATGCTGGTGATTGGCGCGGCCAAAACGGTCAAGAAAATTTGAGCATTGCAGATTGACTGAAGGCACAAGATGCCCGCATTGATCCCGTACTGATCGCGCGTACCCACGGCCAGTTATCGCACCGCGGCGCCGGTGTCGAACGCGATGCGCTGCGTTAACAGTGCCTTTCCTTGCGCATCATTCAGCCGCATGGAGAGTTCGCGACGTTGCCAGTCGATCTCCAGCATGCCGAAATTGGCGACGCTGTAAGCGCTGCCCAGACGCTTGGCGTTGGGCACAGCCACCGGCCAGGTCTCGGTGAGACCACTTGATGTCAGGTCCCACAGGGGATAGGCAACATTGCGCTTCTGCGAGGTTATTTCGCCGTAGTGGGTGTCGCCACTGATAAAAACGATGCCGCGCGCATTGGTGTTGCGAATCAGTTCGTACAACCGTTGCTGATCTTCAACGTAGTTGGCCCATGCTTCCCACGCAGGAAAGTCAGCGAGCACCTGTAGGCTGGAGCCAATGATGCGCAGGTCCGCAGGCTTGCGCAGCTCGTCCTCCAGCCACTGCCACTGTGTTTCGCCCAGCATGGTGGCGTTGGGGTCGGCGTTGCGCACATACGGACCCGGCACTTCGCCGGTCTTGCCCTTTTGTTGCTCGTACCACAGATCATAGGTTTTGGTATCGCCCCAGCGCGCGTCCACGGTGATGGGAGTGCGGTTGTAGCGCAGGTCGAGCAGAATGATCTGCACGCGTTGGCCGACAGGGCCGTAGTAGTAAGAGGTGTAAATGCCATCCCGTTCACGTCTGGGCGATTCCTTCGGCTCTTTCCAGAAATCCAGGAATTGACGACGCGTCTCTTCCTTCATCGGATAGTCGCCACCGGCGTCGTCCTCACCATAGTCGTGGTCGTCCCAGGTAGCGATCACCGGTGTTTTTGCGCGAAGTTTCTTGAAGCCGGGATTGGCTGCAAACTGTGCATATTTCTCGCGCATGACTTTGGGCTCACGCGTGTCCAGATAAACATTGTCACCGAGAAAGACGAACAGCTCGGGCTTGGACTTCAGCACCGCGCCCCAGATCGGTTGCTGCTTGTTCTCGCGCGCGCAGGAGCCAAAAGCGATCCGCGTCAATGTCTGCTCGAGCGCTACGGCATTGGTCGGCGCGCTCAATAGCCCAGCAGTCAGCGACAGTGCCAGCGCAAATGTACGCATGATCAGAAACTCGCATCGACAGTGAAGAACCATTGCCGCGGCGCGCCCGTCAACAGCGTGTAGTTGTTGCCATTCGGATCGGAAGTGACGAAGCCATTGCTGCCGACTGTCGAAAAGTATTCCTTGTCCAGCAGGTTGGTCACCTGCAGCTGCAACTTCAACGCCTTGAATGCTCCGACCTCACCAAAGTCATAACCGGCCGACGCGCTGAGCAACCAGAAATCTTCGACTTTGGAGTCGTTCAAGTAGGTGATGAAGCGTTCATCGGTGTATTGCGCGATGATCCCCGCGCTGAGCGCGCCTGAGGTATAGCTCAGGTCCGAGGTGAATAGCACCTGCGGGGTGCCCACCACTTGCTTGCCACTGGCGGGCACCAGGTTTTCCCCGTCCAGATAATCCGAGCGGTACTCAGAATCGTTATAGGAGACCGAGTGGTACCAGTTGATCTCGTCGCTGAGGTTCAGCGCGAGCGCCGCTTCGACACCGTTGGACTGCACCTTGCCGACGTTGGCGAAGCTGGACGGGCAGCCGACGATTCCGGCGCAACGGGCAATGGACAGCAAGCGGTTGTCAAAGCGCACGTTGTACAACGCGATCGACGCCTGATACCAGTCCCGTTCGCTGCGCAGGCCGAGCTCGAACGTATCGGATGTCTCTGGCTCCAACGTATCTGCGAACAGGTTGAAGGCGGATTGGCTGGCCGAAAACGGGCCGCCCACGCCGGGTCGGAACGCTGCCATGTTCTTGGTGTAGGACGAGAAAATTTCTTCGTTGTCGGTGAACTGATAGCGGGCTGCGATCTGCGGCAAGAAGCTGTCGTTGGATTCGATACTGCCACTGGCACGGCTACCGATCAGACTGATTGCATCGATATCGACATCGGTGCCTTTGAATCCGACATCGATGGCCAAAGCGCCTTCGAGCAGGTCGATTCTGTCACTGATGAAATACTGGGTTGTGTCGGTATCAAATCGCTGCCGGAATACGCGCAGATCCGGGTCGCGATAGAAAAACGATTCATCTGGCGGATTGTTGCGGTCGAGGTTGTAGAAATTGCGCTGCAGACCATGCACGCTGTTCTCGACCCAGATACCGGCGCTGATGGTGTTGATACCGAAAGTAGCCGAGATGCTGGGTATGAAGCCGGTGCGTTCGATGTCGTACTCGGTGGTGCGTATCGAGATCGGCACGGTAGGAGAAGGACGGTAAGGTGTGGCCCACGTGCCCTGGCCTGCGTTGCGGTGATAGTAGGCGAGCATCTGAACGGCGATCGCATCGGTGGCCTGCCAGTCGAGATTGACCGAAGCCATATCATCATCGCGCAATCCGCTGGCTGTGTAATACGCGTCGTCGAGACTATTCGCCGCGCCGCTGTAAATTCCGTTGGCGGCGTCGATCGCACGTTGCCAATCCGGTTGATAGTTGTCCCAGTCCCAGCCCAATCTCTGCTGCGACTCCAGCGACAGATCAGCGTAGTCGATTTCATTGCGACGCGAGGTGGAGACATATCCGGCAAGACTGAACCATTCGTTGCTGTAGACCAGTTTGCCGTTGAACTGTGACTGCTCCTGGTCGCCGGCACCTTTCCATTTGTCCGTATCCGCGAACGCAAAGCTGAGATAGCTGCTGAAGCCACCGTGCTCGCCGCTGTCCATGCTGGCAAAGGTGCGCCAGGCACTGTCGCTGCCGAAGCTCTGCGCCACGCGGACGCCAAAGTCCGGCTCGGGATTGCGCGTAAAGAATTGCGCGGTGCCGCCCAGATTGCTGGTCGAAGCGGTGGCGATCGCGCCAGCGCCTTGTGCAAGCTCTACGCGCTGAAGGTTTTCTGCGGCTACGGCGCGGCTGATGTGCATGCCGTTGTGGTTGCCGTAGCTCATGTCGCCAAGGGGCACGCCATCCAGGGTGAAGCCGAGCTGGTTTTGGCCAAAACCACGAATGCTGATGCGCGTCGACCATTCGTAATTGCCGAACGGATCCGCGGACTGGAAGCTCACGCCCGGAAGCTTGCTCAGCAATTTCAACGGACTGGTGCCGGCCGGGAGTTTCTGTGCCTCCACTTCGATGTCCAGCTCTTGCACTTGACGCGTTTCGCCTTTGCCGATCACCGATATCCCTTCGAGCGTCGCTGCATCGGCATCACCTGTATCCACGGCTGTATCCACCGTGGTCTGCGCGAATGAGGTGCCGGCGCAGAGCGCGCTGCAAATCGCGGTGGCAAGGAGTGAGCGAATCGCGTTCATGGCATTACCTTTTCTTCGGGCCGCGCACTCTTTCCTGCCATTGAGGAAGCAGGCCATGCTTGGCGTTGGTTGAGGCGCGCATGCTGCACGGCGCCCATGACACGCGCGTGTTGAGTTGATGGCTTTGACTTGACAAGCACGCTACGGGATTGTGTATAGCGACCGGTAAACCGAAGTGTTCTTGATCGCTGAATCGGTCTCGCGGGCACGCTGCGCAGGCGGATGCCGTCAGACAGTAAAGGTCAGTGCCGTGGTTCTATTTGCTCAGTCGACAGCATTTCACGCGTGTTGCCTCACCAGATATTTCCGATGCTGCGCGCGCCTGGCTTGGTCATTCGACCGCTGACGCAAATGCGGTCAACTGCGGCCGCGTGCGACATTGATTCCCACACCGGTGCGCGATCGGGTGCAAAGCCGCCACATTAGTCCGGCCCAGGCCCATCTCGTCGGCGACAGCGATTAGCGATTCGATGCGATGCCTTGACGTGGTCGTTCGCGAGCGATCCAACTAGTTGCAAATGCGAACGCGTCGTAATACGCTTACCGAATGCCGACCAATGCACCTCCGCCCTCTGCGCCTAACTCCACACACCTCAACAACCCGCCCAGACGCATTTCCAGCGAATCGCTTTTTAGTGGCGCGACGATGCTGGAAGTCGTCCACAACGGCACGGTCTACCGCCTGCAAATCACGGCTTCAAACAAACTGATCTTGACCAAATAGATCAAAAAATACACCAGCCCGCCCACGCCAGCCAGTGTTCCCCACCATCACCAGGGACACCCTATGCGCATCAAGCGAACCCGGGCAACTACGCCGCATTGCACATCCGACACTGCACTACTGCGGCAATTTTCGCCCGCAGCCACGCTTGCACCTTCTGCCCGCCCACTATTGCCTTTGGCCGCGCTGATGCTCGCCGGTGGCGCGTCTTTTGTTAGTGCCGGAGCCATACTGAGTGCGGAGGAAGTTGCCGATACCAAAACCATGGATAGCGTTGAGGTCGTCGGCTCCAAGCCGAAAGACGGCTACCGCGCAAGCACCACCTCCACTTTGAAAACGGTTCAAGACCCGCACGCGGTACCGCAGGCGTTGACCACGATCACCAATGTCTTGATGGAGGAACAGCAAGTCGGCTCACTTCGCGATGCACTGCGCAATGTTTCCGGGCTGACATTCAATGCAGCTGAAGGAGGGCGCACCGGCGATAACGTCATGCTGCGCGGCTTTTACAGTTTCGGCGATCTGTACCTCGATGGCATCCGCGATACCGCGCAATACAACCGCGAAACGTTTTATCTTGAGCAGATCGATGTACTGCGTGGCGCCGCCGCGATGTTGTTTGGCCGTGGCCAGGCCGGCGGGGTGATCAATCAAGTCAGCAAAGCGCCCACCACAGAAGCGCAGCAGGAACTCTCGCTCAGTGCTGGCACGCTCGACTATGCTGAGGCCACTGCCGATCTGAACCTGCCGTTAGGCGCCGATCACGGGCTACGCGTCAACCTCATGCATCGCGACGAGGGCAGCACGCGCGAGAACCCCAGTAATGGAGACGGACCCGAGCTGCATCGCAGTGGCATCGCTGCCAACCTGGGTTTCAATATCGGCGGTGGCAACCAGCTCAATCTGGCCCATGTCTACACCGCCACGCGTGATGTGCCCGACTACGGTGTGGCGTTCGATCGCACTACACGCCGCGTCAACACCAACTTCCCGGTGGATACGTTCTGGGGCAATGCGCGCAATTTCGACGACAGCGAAAACAATCTGAGCACACTGAGCTACGTACACCGGTTTCAATCCGGAGCACAATGGAGCACGCAATTTCGCCAAGCCGACTATGAGCGTCAATACTGGGCGAAGACACCCAGCGCCACTCTGGCGCCCAGTCCGGTTGGCGCTGTGGGCGGCAACCCAACGCGAAACAGCGACTATGCAACACAGACTCTGCAGTCGGATTTCACTACCGAGTGGCAGGCCTTTGGCATGCTGCATGAACTGCTGATCGGCGGCGAATACATGGGCGAAGACAGCTACCGTCGCGCGTTGTTGAACCTGGGCACGACCGCCGCCCCGCGTTACCGACCGAACGTGGAAAACACTGCGACCTTGCCGGTTACCTTTGATGGCGACAGCTACGCGCTGTACCTGCAGGATTCCGTACAGTTCGCTCCCAACTGGAAGCTGTTGCTCGGCGCGCGTCGTGATGATCTCAAAGCGGAGTATTCCAGTCTGACCTCACCGCAACTGGAGTTTGGCGAGTGGAGCACGCGCTATGGTTTGTCCTGGCAACCCAACGCCAGCACGCACTATTACCTGACGCGAAGTGACTCTTTCAGCCCAACCGCCGATCTGTACCAACTCTCGGGCGCAGGCTATCCGGCAGAGACCAGCGATGTGCTGGAGGCGGGCGCCAAATGGCTGCTACTCGACGGAAACCTGGCGTTTCGCAGCGCAATCTATCGAGCGGAAAAGCAATGGGAGCGGAACACGGACCTGGAGTCCACCGCTGCCATCCTGACCCGCGAACGGCGCAGCGATGGCATCGAGTTTGAATTGATCGGGCGTATCACTCCGCAGTGGGAAATCTTCTCCGGCCTGGCACTGATGGATTCGAAAATTCTCAAGGTGGCGGAAAATCGCAATGCCACCACTGGCGTCATCACCCGGGCTGATCCACGTCTGCAGGGCGTGCAGGCGCGCAATGCGCCGGACTACACCGCCAATGTCTGGACCACATACGCGTTGGACGAGCGTTGGAAGCTGGGCCTGGGCTTCGAGAGCAAGGATCAGCGTCTGGTCTACTCGCCGTCCACGGCGGACGCCAGCGCCCTATTCGTCGATGGCCGCTTCGACCCCAATACTGCACCAAGCTACGTGCGTTGGGACGCCATGCTGGCGTACGCAGCAGAGCACTGGCAAATGCGTCTGAATTTCCGCAACCTGTTTGACGAGGTTTACTACGACGCGCTCTACGACAATGGCGGCTTTGCCATACCGGGCACACGGCGCAGTGCGATCCTGACCACGGAATTCACGTTTTGAAACTGCGCCGGAGCCAACGTCGATGTTGATGCACATCCCCGCTGTGCTCGATTCCGGGCAACTGAAAGCATGCCAGGCTCTGCTCGCCGAGGCGAGTTGGGCCGACGGCCGCGTCACCGCCGGCACCCAGGCGGCGCAGGTGAAAAACAACAGTCAATTGCCCGAAGACTGCGCCGAAGCGCAGAAGCTGCGGCTGATCGTATTGGATGCACTCAGCCGCAATGCCCTGTTCTTCAGCGCCGCCCTGCCCAAGCGCATCTATCCGCCGCTATTCAATCACTACGGCGGCAGCAGAAATGCGTTTGGCAATCACGTCGACAATGCCATACGAACCCACCCCAAAACGGCGACGCACATACGCACGGATCTGTCGTTTACCCTGTTTCTCAACGAACCGGAGGACTATCGAGGCGGCGAGCTGGTGATCGAAGATGGCATCGCCGGTGGCGGAATAAAACTGCCCGCCGGCGATCTGCTGTTGTATCCGTCGTATAGCTTGCATCGAGTCGAAGCAGTCACCGAAGGCCAGCGCCTGGCGTGTTTTTCCTGGGTCGAGAGCCTGATTCGCGATGCACCACAACGCGACGTCCTGCACGAACTGGACCTATCGATTCTGGCACTGCGAGAACAGCATGGCGACAACGCGCACAGCGTGCGCCTGACCCATTGTTATCACAATCTGATGAGGATGTGGGCAGTTTGCTAGCCCGGATGGCCCGTGTTTCCGGCGATTAACCACGCCACACATCAACGCACCTTCATCAGCACGACACGCACGATCTCAGATCATTGCGCACGACATTGAATTACTCCGCTTCGGCCGAGCGCAATTGATCAACGATCCAGCCGCTGCGTCTGCTCAAGGCGCCCATCCACCAGCAGCAGCAAGCGATAATCTCGTGACGAACCGGGATCGTAAATCCAGTCTTCCTGACGCAGCACGCGCACCCGCGCGTTGCCTTGGCCATCGCGCTCAATCAGATCGCCGTAACGTTCACGCTGACTCTGTGGCAGGCCGCAACGCGCGATGATTTCGCCATTGCTGATACCCGGCAACAGCATGTCGAGATTGCACTTCTTGGGTTTTCGATCGAAGCCGTAGCCAAGGCCCTCTTCGCGCTGCAAGCGGTCGTCGCGAAACACCAGACGCTGCATGAAGCGATTACTGCCGAAGTTGTAGAACCACACTTCAACCGTGCGTTCGACGCGCTGCTCCAACGGCCCGCGTTCACCGCGCACCAGCCATTCGCTGTAACGGTCGGTCCAGAACGGTTCGCCGCAGCGCTCGCGCACCTGCAGCGCGTGATCGCCGGGATCTACCAGGCGCCCGTTGCAACGCAACGCCTGGGCTGGCATTGCAACGATCAGCAGCAGTGCAATTAACGTGCTTTTCATCGAGGCTTCCGGCTCGCGGTCCGAATGTCCGCAGTAGATTCGAGCGTATCGCAATCGGGCTGAACTTCGGACATGTCCGCTGAACGGTGCATAGACTTTTTTTCTGCAAAGAAAGTTCCGTACCTCAGCGAGCGCCGCAACGGCGCGCAACTCGAACCTTTCGCCGTCGGCGAATCCCAGCTTGCAGGCCTGCGTCAGAAAACCGGGACCTTCCGCACGGGCGCAACGCAACAGGCGCCCGTGCAGAACGTCCGCGATCGATCAGGCGCCTAAGTTCCCACGCGCCGAACGCTCACTCAAAACCATCGAAGAAGATTGGATCGATCTCCGTCTGCCAAACAATCAGCCCATCGGCATTGATCGGCGGCGCACCGATGAACTGCAGTTGTCCGCTGGCCAGATCGACTCGGAACAAACCGGTCTGCGCCGCACTGGCGAGCGTCGCGTAGGCGGTGCCAGCGGCTGGCATACTGTTGGCCGGAGCGTTCACGCCAGGTGGAATGTCGAAACCGGCGCTGGACAGAAAATCAAATGCAACGCCGCCAAACGTCAAAACCTGGCTCGGGGTCTGAGTCCCGGCATTGGGTGGATTCTGGATCAACAGCTGATTGCCTGCAGGGTCGAGCGTGTACAAAGTGGTGATTGTCGTACCCGCAAAATTGTTGGTGTAGCCCGCACCGCCGAGGCCGGTCACGCCGGCGCCATTGATCGATCCGTCGGGATTGACGCCAGGGCTGGCGGCATCTCCATCGACCGGACCACCGGTGATCGGGTTGACGCGAAAGTTCAGGCCGTTGGTCAGAGACACGACGCGAAGTCGATCGACCGCGGGATTGAAGTCCACGCCGTAAGCCGTGTCAGCGAAATCAATCGGAGTGCCGACACCGTCGACAAAGGTGATTATGCCAGGCACACCGCCGACGATGGAGAGCGTACCGGTCTGCGGATCGACGACATACACGGTTCCGGTGTTGGTCGCCGCGTTGATGCCAAGAGCGTAGACGCCGCCTGTCGCCGGACGACCATCCATGCCTACGATCGTTTCGCCAGCGACCCCGCCGGTGAGCGACACCATGACTGCGGACTGTGGCTGTCCCAGCGGAAACCGCGCGAGCTGCACCGACGCGACACTCGACACCAACGCAGTCGGGTTCACCGACACGGCGATATCGCGCGCAGTGATTCCACTGAAAGCACCGACCAACGTTGCCGTAGCGTTGGCCAAGTTGAGACGATAGAAGTTGCTGTTGCCGCCAACCAATGACACCAGGTAACCGGTGCCATTGGCGGGAGCATTGCTGCTCGCCACGTCGACGCCGGGCGGAATATCGAACCCGGTGTCGACGTTGAGATCAAGCGGCGAGCCGTTCTGCATCACAATCTGCGCTGCGGTCAACGTGCCCATGTTCGGCGGATTCTGGATCATCAATTGGTCGCTGGCCGCGTCGATCGTATACAGCGTTGTTGCCGTGGTGTTGATGCGACTATTCGTATAGGCGCAGGCATGCGCCGTATTGGCTGCACCGTTGAGTGCCCCGTCCATATTCAGGCCCGCTACGCTGCCGGGGCTGCCACCCAGATCGCCATCAACGAATGCTCCGGTGTTGGGGTTCATGCGGAAGTTGCGCCCGTCGCTGGTGACCACGCGCACACGATCAACAGCGGGATTGAAGTCCACTCCAAATCCCGCGGAGGTGATCAGGACGGGCATCCCGATCGCGTCCACAAACGTGCCCGGTGTTCCGATCGGGGTCGCAAGCGCCGAGCTGATACTGCTGCTGATGTGGTACAGCTGTACGGTTCCGGCGCCCGCGTTGGCGCCCAAAGCATAGAGTCGTCCGTTCGATGGACGTACGTCGATTGCCTGCAGCGTGTCACCGGCATTCACGCCGGTGATCGGTAGCGGCGCGCCGATCGCGGTGGGCTGCGATTCGCTGCTCTGCGCCAGCTCGTTGTTGCTGGTCAATATATGCACGGTGCGATCCGGCACGCCCGCCAACACGGAAGCCGCTGTCAGTGCGCAAAGCACTGCGACCAGCGCTTGAAGGCGAAGCCTGTATTTCTGATTCATGGCAAAGTTCTCCCGGAAATAGTTGCAAATTCCGCGTGAGCGGGATGAATTTCGACAACCGTCGCCCGCAAGCGCCCCCGAACCTTGGGAAATCCGTCGTCATCCCCGTCTACGCGGTCGGACCAGCCATTGGATGCACCGGTCACGAAGCAGTGTGCGCGATGCGGTTCAAATCGTTTGAACCGAACCGACACGTTGCGCGTCTCGCCCCGGAAAGTAGAGTCGCCACATTGAAAGCGCGCCTGGGCGACGACGATCAAGTCCAGTTGCTTGCGCTCACCGGTCTGGGCGCCGCGCGCCGCGATACACATGCGCTTGGTCAGCATGCGTGCAACCCCTGCTGCGGCGCTCGGCATTCATCATTTTGCAACGCTACCGCGACATCAAGGTGACATTTGTGCAATCGCACATCACCTCACCTGCACCACCGCGCAACATGCCTTGGCGCATGGTGGCGTCAGCGCAGACTTGCTGCGCTTCACCCCACCTCGGAGATATCACATGTTCCTTCGCAAGACGCTTCTTTCATTCGCTGTCGGCTTCGCCGCCATCGTCGCCGTACCCGCATTTGCCGAGCATCATGGCACGCACGCCGAAATGGCCCAGAGCGCACCGACCATCGTGGGCATCGCCAGCACCAACGCAGATTTTGAAACTCTGACCGCCGCGCTCTCCGCCGCCGATCTGGTCGCTACGTTGGAAGGCGCCGGTCCATTCACCGTGTTTGCGCCCACCGATGCGGCTTTTGCCAAGCTGCCTGCTGGCGCACTCGATGACCTGCTCAAGCCAGAGAACAAGGACAAGCTCACCGCGATCCTGACCTATCACGTGGTCTCGGGAAAGGTGTTGGCGTCCGATGTCGTCAAGCTCAACAGTGCCAAGACGGTCAACGGCGAGAGTGCCAAGATCGTGGTGAAGAATGGCAAGGTGATGATTGATAACGCCACCGTGACTGCGACCGATATCAAGGCCAGCAACGGTGTGATTCACATCATCGACAGCGTGCTCATGCCGTAACCGGAAATGTCAGGTCTGCGGCGCGGCAATGAAACGCGCGGCAGAAGCGAGCTGGCTAACAGGTTGTTCGTGCCTCAATGGTGCCGAGCAACGTGCCGCTTTAGTGTTCCAACATCGCTGCGTCGCAGACCTGCTTTGAATCGAAACGCATCGTTGCCAAACATCGACGCCTGCGTTTTGCGTGGAAGACTCGCTGTTCCAAGCGCTGAGTTACTTCGGGTCGGCCATGAGCCGAAAGCCAGGATCAGTATGAACCGCGATCGCCGCGTTGCTCACTATCGTAAACACTCCTCCGGCGCTTGCCCGCAGAACCCGACATTGACAGTTTCACTCTGTACGTAGTCCATGCAATTGCTGTTTTTGAGATAGCCTCTGTCAGTCAACCCGAACCGGGGTCGACGCCACGACCGAGGAATCGCTATGCAAGTCCGTCTTACATTTTTGTTTGGCGCGCTGATGTGTTTATTCATGATGGGCGCCGGCTCTGCGGAAGAGACCGTCGGTCGGGCACCGGCGATGCGCATCGCAACCGACCCGGGCGACCCTGTCGAACCTCAGCACGGACAATCAACCGCGCAACTTGCGACTGCCGAGCAAGACCGGCTTACCCAGGCGAATGACCCTGCGTTTCGTCAAGCAGACGAGGGCCTGCAGATCATCTACTTGGAAGATGGCTCCAGCATGATGGAGCTTCAGGGTCGATTCCAACACGCTACCGTTGCCGAGGTGCAAGCGGATGCAAGCGTGCGAACACACTGCCAAGACGCTGATCATCTGAGACTTGGCGAGCATGTGCATGATTCGGTGGCGATACCGGCCAGAGCCAACTCCACCGCCGAAGATCATTGAGGATTCTGTGATGAAACCTCATTGCATTTTTGCCATCTCGCTCGCTCTGAGCACCCCGCTCGCCCATGCAGCCATCTTCGTGATCAACAATCTGAACACCGCTGGCGAAGGACTCAATGATCCGACGGTAGTCGCCGCATTGCCCAGCAACCCGCATACGACTTTGGGCGAACAACGTCTTTACGTGTTACAGGCCGCCGTCAACCAGTGGGGCACATTGCTGCAAAGCTCGAGGCCCATCATTGTCGATGCCACATTCGAACCGTTGGCTTGCACCAGCACCGCCGCAGTTCTTGGATCCGCCGCACCTCAGAGCGTCCATCAAAACTTTGCGAACGCTCCAGTGGCAAACGTTTGGTACAGCCAGGCATTGGCCAATTCATTGGCAACCACCGATTTGAGCGCCCTCAGCGATATCAGAGCGCGATTCAGTTCTACGCTTGATAGTGGCTGCATGTCAGGTACACCGGGCTGGTATTACTCAACGCTCGCATCCGACACCACTGCGGATGGGCGCATTGCGCTGCTCCCCGTGGTGTTCCATGAATTGGCCCACGGCCTCGGATTCCAGACCTTTACCAGTAGCAACACGGGCGCCTTCAACGCGGGCGTGCCTTCGATTTGGGATACGTTTCTCGCGGATGCCGTTACCGGAACGACGTGGATCAACATGCCGGATAATGCGGCCAGGCAGGCCTCGGCGATCAGCGATCCCAATCTGATCTGGACGGGGCCGATCGTGACTGCTGCGAAGAACAATTTTCTCGGCCCTGCACCGACGTTGATGGTCAACTTGCCAGCGACCATCGCCGGTCAAAGAGCCGCCCTTCCCGCTACCTTTGGCGCAACGGTGCCGGCGAAGGGGATCATCGGGGATGTGGTCGCAGCTGTGGATAGCGGTGGCGCGAACCTTCTCGATGGCTGTGAATCGATCTCCAACGATGTGTCCGGCAAGATTGCGCTGATGGTTCGTGGCAATTGCAATGTCACGGTGAAGATCATGAATGCGCAAACGGCCGGCGCGATCGCAGCGCTCATGCACCACAATACTGCTGCAGGGCTACCCAGCATGGCCGGAACCAATGCCGCCGTGAACATTTCGTCTTACGGCATTTCGCAGGCAGACGGCAATACGATACGTGCGGAACTGTCATTACCGAGTGTGGTGAATGTGACGCTCGGATATGGCACGCAGATGGCCGGAACGACGCTCAGCGGGGGCACCCCTTTCGTGCGTATGCATGCGCCCAATCCTTCGCAAGGCGGGACGGTGGCGCACTTTACTCTGGACGCATTCCCCAGCCTGCTGATGGAACCCGCTTACCCTGCCCAATACAATGAAGCCGACCTGACGATTCCGTTGTTTGAGGACATTGGCTGGCAGGTGACGGTGCCGACGTCGCTGTTACCGTTCCAGGATGGCTTTGAGTAAGGCCTAGGGCGTCAGGGGCGAGTAGCACTTTTTAAATGCGAGTTCGGGTTCATCTGACCCTGTCTTCAGCTGCTTCACATCGGGAATGGACCACACCGAGCACCGACGACATCGGGCGCGCGCGACACGCGAGCGCCAACACTGGTGCGTCAGAAGAATGTCCACTTCCATCGCGGCTGCGGCCCAAGCGCGTCGGAAGTTGAACGCATTGCGGGACTCCAATGGACGCGCCTGTTTCCCACCAGCGAGACCATTGCCATGCCCGCCGCGCGTTCCGCCTCACGCTCTGTGCTATCACGAACCGGTTTTTCGCTGATCGGCCTTTTGTTCATCGGTCCCTCCTTACTGCTTGCAAGTGTCCCGTTGGCCGCGCAGACGCTGCCAACACCCGGCATGGCAGTGCGCGGGCCCAACACGGCAGCAATGGTGTTGCCGGCCACCACAACGGAGGTCGAGATCGATGTCGCCGGCATGGTGGCGCATGCCCGTGTGCGGCAGCGCTTCATCAATCCAGGCGACGATTTTCTGGAGGGTCAGTATCGGCTGCCGATGCCCGCCGACAGCGCCGTTTTCGCGATGCGCATCGAACTGGATGGGCGCCTGATTGAAGGTGAGATTCGCGAGCGCGAAGCCGCACGTATCGAATACGAAGCCGCCAAAAGTGCAGGCATGGCGACAGCACTGGTGGAACGCCAGGCGGTCGATATGTTCTCTACCCGCGTCGCCAACATTCCGCCGAAGTCGGAAGTCAGCATCGAGATCGAATACTTCCAGAGTGTTGGCTATCGCGATGGCCGATTCGAGCTGGTGTTCCCGCTGACGCTGCGTCCGCGCTATGGCAGCACTGCGACGAACGACCTGAGCGCTGCACTCGATGCCGCAGAGCCGGCGGCTACAACCAGCGGACTCACTCTGCCCGCCCGCATCGAAATTCATCTCGCCGCAGGCATTCCGATCCAGGCGCCGCAATCGGCTTCGCACGCGATTCTGGTTCAGCGCAAGGGGAAGGCATTTCAGATACTGACCCGCGAGGAGCGCGTTGCCGCGGATCGCGACTTCGTGCTGCATTGGACACCACAGTCCAATGTCGCCGCGCAGGCGGCGAGTTTTGTCGAGGAGATCAATGGCGAGCGCTATCTGAGCCTGATGCTGGTGCCGCCAACCCAGGCGGGTCCGCGCCTGCCTCGCGAACTGATTCTGGTGCTGGACAGCTCGGGCTCGATGATGGGTGCAGCCTGGAATGGCGCACAAAAGGCTGCGGACTTCGCGCTGACCCAGATCGCACCCGGCGACTTTTTCAATGTCGTCGATTTTGACAGCACTGCCAGTGCGCTCAGCCCGATGTCGTTACCGATGAATGCGCAAACCATCGCCACCGCGCGCGAGTTCGTTGCCACGCGCAGTGCCGATGGCGGCACCGAGATCGCCGGCGCGCTCGATCTGGCCCTGTCATTTCCGCCTATCAATACGCATGTGCGCCAAGTGGTATTCATCACCGATGGTGCGGTCGGCAATGAGGAGGAGATCTATCGTCATATCGCCGCGGGCAACACTGATGCACGATTGTTCATGGTCGGTATCGGCAATGCCCCGCACCGAGCTTTCCTGCGCCGTTCGGCGGAACTCGGCCGCGGCTTTGCCGAGATCATCGAGTCCGCCGACGCCGTCGATGTGCCACTGCAAGCCCTGTTCCAACGCATCGATGCGCCGGTGTTGACGCGTATCGAAGTCGAGTGGCCGGATTCGGCTGAAGCCTGGCCGAAGCAATTTCCCGATCTCTACGCCGGCGAGCCGTTGTGGTTGACCAGCCGCATGAAAATCGGCAACGCAGCCCGCCAGGAAGTGAAGGTAAGCGCGCAGGGCCTATCCGCGAAGTTTGCCAAGGGGATGCCGATCAAGCAGGCTACGCCGGCTGTCGGCATCGCCAAGATTTGGGCACGACGCAAGATCCAGGCACTCGAAGACGAGCTCAATCTTGGCGCCAACGAGGAGAACGTTCGCACTCAAGTGTTGGCGACAGCGCTCGAGCATCGGCTGTTGTCGCGCTACACCAGCTTTGTTGCGGTTGAGAAAATAGTGCGCCGCCAGGAAGGCGACGCCCAGGGCAAAGCTGACTTTGCCAATCCCACACCAGCCGACGCCGAAGGATTCGCTCAAACCGCGCTGGGCTGGCGTGCGCTGTTGTTGCTCGGCCTGTTGATGATGATGCTGGCCAGCGTCACGCTACTGCGCACGCGTGCATGAAGCGACTTGCACTGCGCGGGCTGGCCTGGCTACTGCTGATTGGCGGCGGCCTGCTGTCCGCGCAGGCGCTGTATCCGCTCGCCAAAGGACAACTGGCGATGCGGTTGATCGCCGATGCGTACGCGCATTCTCCCGGCAGCCGACCGTGGCCACAGGCGGATTTTCGCGGCGTCGCGCGGCTGCAGGTGCCGCGCCTGGATGTGAACCAGATTGTGCTCGACCAGGCCACGCCGCGCGTGCTCGCGTTCGGCCCTGGGCTGGTGCATCGCAATCGACACGCCGGTCCGATCATCAGCGCGCATCGTGATACGCACTTCAACTGGATCGGTCGTTTGCAGCAGGGAGATGAACTGCTTTGGGAGCAAGGCGGTGTGGTCCATCGCTATCGCATCGCCGCGTTTCGTGTCGTGGATAGTGACCAGCAGCGCATCGCGCTGCCCGACTCCGAAACCTTGTTGCTCACTACTTGCTGGCCGTTGGAAGCATTGACCGCGGGTGGTTCGATGCGCTACGTGGTGACCGCCATCGTGATGCGCTGAAGATTTTGACAACTGCTTCAGTCGTGCTGACTGGGCGCTGCGTTTTCGAATCCGTGCTTGAACAGCAAGTCCGGCCGAAATTCGATGGCGCCTACGTCGCAAATCGCGACGCCGTTGGCATCACCGTCGTAAGGTCGTGTGGCACCGCGCGCGTCGGTCGACGGACACAGCGTAAAGCTGCCGTTGTCGATGGCCGGGCTACCCGGCGCTACGTCGAGCGTCGGCACGTAGCCCCCATTCATCGCCGGCGGCTGCAACCCGAAATTGTTTCCGGGGAACTGCGCAGTGATCAAATTGCCGGCGACACTTGCATAGCAAGTGTTTCCGGTCATGAACACGGCTTCGCCGGCGTCGGAATTGAATGCGGTTTCCGCGCAACTTTCACCAAAAAGCGGCGGCCCGAACAACACATTGCGCATGTCCCGTACGGGTGTCGGCGCGCCCAGGCTGGTACCGAGATCAAGGTCGGATCCGCTGCCGCTGTGGGCGGTGTTGCGATGAAAGGTGACGTTGCTCAATCGTAGATCAGCGGGCTGGGCACCGACCGCAAAAATAATCAGGCCACCACCTCGGTTTGCAACATTCTCGAAGAACGTCACATTTTGCATCTGCAACCGCACCGATTGCAGCAGAACCGCGCCGCCAGAAAAGCCTTCGTTCTGCCCAAAGTACGCGTTGTTGATAAACACGTTGGCAGCAGCCCCCGTGCTCGAGCTGTAAATGGCCAAGGCGCCGCCACGCCCGCGTTGTCGGCTGGTCTGACACTGGGTCCAGTTGCCGGTAAAGCTCACGTCAGCGAATTGGGCGTTTTGACCCGCGGGCAGGAACATGGCGACCGCACCGCCGTCACCGGCTGGACAACCGCCGGTCGGATTGGATTTCAGGATGCGATTCTGCTGAAACGTACTGCGCGCGATGCTCACCATGGATCTCGCGGCGATTGCGCCGCCGTCCGGCAATGGAGCCAGCAGATTGTTGTCGTTTGCTTCATTTCCGGTAAAACGCGATCGGATCACCGAGAGCGGACCTTCCGCATAAATCGCACCACCACGTCCGGAAACCGAGTCATTCGCTGCCGCGCGGCAGTCTTCGAATACCAGATTGTCGACCTCGGCAATCGTTGCTACGCGCATGACAGAAAGGCAACCGCCGAAGGGTCTGCTGCCGCCTCGTAGCGTAAGGTTGCGCAGCGTGAGTCGCTCGGTATCGCCGGAGAAATCCACACGAAACATGCCCTGGCCGTTGCCATTGATCACCAGTCCCGGTGTATCGCCGCCATCGATCAGCACTTCGCTACCACGCACTGCCGGCAGCGTCTGGCCCAACGTGATAACGCTGTTGGCGGGCAGCTGGAAACGCACCACCTGCACGTTTGCACCGGGACTCAACTGGGTAACGGCAGCATCAAGTGTGCCCGGTCCGTTGGCTGCGGCGGAAGTGACCATCAGTGTCGTCTGTGCTTGCAGGACGCCTGCAATTGCGCCCGCAAGCAACACCGCAACAGTGCGTAGTGGCAAGAACATGGTGACTCCAAGGCCAGCGGTGCATCCGCTTCTGTCCTTTGATACGCAGGATCGCCCTGAAGACGGTCAAAGCCAGGTCAACAACCGTTCTCTTGGTCAAACACCAGACTCCTGGTCCACAATCAGACTCTCGGTCAGCAACCAGTCCACAAACTGTTGCGCCACCGGTCGCAGACGCCGATGCGCGGGATAGACCACGTGGTAACTCCAGCGCGCCGGAATCTTCGGGCCGGGCAGTTCGATCAGGCTGCCGTCCGCCAGCCAAGGCGTGACGATGCGTTCGCGCGCCAACGCTGCGCCCAGTCCATGCGCCGCGGCGTGTAGCGCATCGGTGCTATCGCTGAACGTGTAGCGCTCATCGATCTTGGCGCCATGCACACCGGCAGCGCGAAACCAATCCTGCCAGCCCTGTCGTGACAGGTCTGCAACCAATGGCAGCCGTGCGATCTGCGCCGCATTGCGCAGCTTGCGCACACCGGGAAACTTTGGCGACGCTACTGGAAACAATGCTTCGTGCATCAACGCATGCGCGGTCAACCCGGGCCAATGGCCCGGGCCATGACGGATCGCGAAATCGGCTCCGGCATCATCGAAGCGAGTCAGCGCAATTTCTGTCAGCACAAGCACGCGCACCTGCGGATGCAGCGCTGCAAAACGCGGCAGGCGCGGCATCAACCAGGTGAATGCCAACGAATGCAGCGTGCTGATTCGTAGCAATGACTGCGCATCCTGGTGCCGGCGCAGGTCAGCCATCACCACTTCGATATCACCGAGCGCACTGCTGGCCGCGTCGGCCAGTTTGCGTCCCTCAAGTGTCAACGTCACGCCGCGCGCGTGGCGTTGAAACAAAGCTGAGCCCAGGCGCGACTCGAGCTTGCGCACATGGTGGCTGACCGCACTCGCGGTCAGGTGCAACTCCTCGCCCGCATGGGCGAAGTTCTGATGGCGCGCTGCGCATTCAAACGCCGCCAGCGCCGACAGCCATTCCGGGCGTAGTCCCATATGAGCCTCAAATCTGATTTGTGTCTGGCAGCCAAAGTATGCGCTTGTCGATACCCGGCAGGCGAGGACAATACGAACCCAGACACGAGCGAGCTTTGCGCCACGATGACCACGATGACCGTCACCCCTGCTGAAACCCTCGACAACGGCGAACGCGCGTGGTTGACCCCACTTGAACTCGTCCTGCTCGCCGCGGTCTGGGGTGCATCCTTCATGTTTCAGCGCGTCGCCGCGCCCGCGTTCGGCACGCTGCCGCTGGTTGAGATCCGGCTCGCACTCGGCGCGATGGTTTTGCTGCCCTTCCTGTGGATGGCACGCAGCCACTTTCCACTGCGATTGTGGCCGCGCATTGCGCTGATCGGCGCAATCAATTCGGCGATTCCGTTCGCGCTGTTTGCCTGGGGCGCACAACATGCCCCGGCCGGCATCGGCGCGATCACCAACAGCCTGGCAGTTCTGTTTACTGCTCTGGTCGCGTTCCTGTTTTACGGTGAGCGCATCGGGCTGAAGCACAGCATTGCATTGATCATCGGCTTCGCCGGCGTAGTCGTACTCGCCAGCGGCAAGACCGCAGGCAGCAATGTCGGGGGCGCCGTCGCTGCCGGTGTCACCGCCGCATTTCTCTACGGCGTCGGCGCCAACCTGTTGCGTCGTCACCTGACCGGCGTTCCACCGGTGGCTTTGGCCGCCGCCACGTTGTCCTGCGCTGCGTTGCTCACGCTGCCGTTCGCGATCGCGAGCTGGCCGACAAATTCTCTTTCCATCCCGGGTTCCGCGTGGTTCTCCGCCGCGATGATCGGGGTTGCCTCCACAGGCGCCGCCTACGCGCTCTACTATCGGCTCATCCGCCGCGTCGGTGCGGCACGCGCGGTTACCGTGACCTACCTGGTGCCGTTGTTTGCAGTGGCCTGGGCCTGGTCCCTGTTGGGTGAACCACTGACGTTGCCGATGTTCATATCGGGTGTGTTGATCATTGGTAGCGTTGCGCTGAGCCAGCGCTCGCAGCGCTTGTAGCGCGACGCTTGGTCCGCGGCTCCGCTTTCGTGGGAGCGGCGTGAGCCGCGATGCTCTGCTGTTTTGGGAGCGGCTTCAGCCGCGAAGCTTTTGTTGTGACGTTTCGTTGGAAAATAGCAACAGCCAGCACCCTTTGGGTGCGTCATCGCGTTGCGCTGACAAAACGTTTTCGCGCTTTGCGCGAGTCACTTTCTCTTGCGTGGCGGTTTCAACCGGTCAACGCAACAATCTGTTGTAACTTCTGAGCTGGCGTCAGAAAGCCCAACGTCTTTCTTGGTCGCTCATTGAGCTCACGCGCTATTTTATCCAATTGGCGCTGCGTGAGAGATGATAGATCTTTCCCTTTCGGGAAGTATTGTCGCAGCAGGCCGTTGGTATTTTCGTTGCTTCCTCGTTGCCAGGGACTGTTGGGATCACAGAAATAGACCTGCATGTCGGTCGCCATGCTGAAGTCTTTGTGTTGAGACATCTCCTTGCCGCGATCCCACGTAAGTGATTGCCTTAGCTGCGCCGGCAAGCCGCCAACGACGCGTTTGAGCGCGCCGACCACTTCTTGGGTGTGCTTGCTACGTACCCTAACCAGCGTCAGAAAGCGCGACTGACGTTCGACCAGCGTGCTGACGTAGCTGTTGTTGCTGCCCGCCAACAGATCGCCTTCCCAGTGCCCAGGAACAGCACGGTCTTCGATCACCGCTGGCCGTTCGCTGATGGAGACCGCATCGGTGATCTTCCCCCGACCACCTTCGCTACGTACCTGCTTGGATTGACGCATCAATCGCTGGAAACGCAAATGCGTCATCAGCTCCCGTTTCAGCGCGCCGCGCGCCTGGACATACAAACTCCGATAGATCGTCTCGTGCGACACGCGCATCGTCTCGTCGGCCGGGTACGCCAGCTTAAGCCATTGCGCGATCTGCTCCGGAGACCAGTGTCGTTTCAGCTTTCCAGCCACCACCCGCTGCAGCCGGTGCCGGCTTGCCAGCACGCACATCTTGGGACGCAACGCACTCTTCCAGGCGCGCGTATCAGCCTGCTCAGCACGATACTGTTCGCGCCCACCGTTGCGCTTCACTTCGCGACTGATCGTCGAGGCCGACCGCCCCAACAACAACGCGATCTGCCGTAACGACTGCCCCTGGGCAAGTCCCCGCGAGAGACTCTCTCGCTCCGTCAAACTCAACGTCTGCTCCGAACGCCGCCGCTCCCGTGGTGAAATGCCCCCATGGGTCTTCAACACCCAACGCACCGTCGCAGGAAATCGACCCAAGCCCCGCGCGATGTCCACAATCGAATCGCCTCGACGCCACTGATCCCACAACCGCTTCCTATCTTCGGCGCCGATCCGCTCCCACTGTCTTTTGGCCATTGCTTCTTCCTCATCGAATTCACCATGTGGTGATGCATCGACCAGTTGAAACCGCCCATCCAAAGAGAAAGTGACTCGCGCAAAGCGCGAAAACGTTTTGTCAGCGCAACGCGATGACGCACCCAAAGGGTGCTGGCTGTTGCTATTTTCCAACGAAACATCACAACAAAAGCTTCGCGGCTGAAGCCGCTCCCACAACAGCGGAGCATCGCGGCTCACGCCGCTCCAACGAGAGCGCGCATGCGACATTTGATGGCGACCGAGCGCGGCCGTCCCCAGAACAAATTCATTACTCGGTCGGATTCGTGTTTTCGGAAAATGTCCAGTCTGCTGACGATCTCTCGTTATGCCAATCAAGACCCGGGAACCAAGTGTGTCGCGGAAATCCGTGTTTCAGTGGATAATTCTTGATCCTGGCTCAACGCGAGGAAATCCCGTGGATGATGGACTTTAAGCGATTTGAGAACACCATCATGGGCAGCCCACCGTTGCAGGGGCTGACTGTGTTTGCATTGTCACTGCCGCTGATGCTGCTGCTCAGGAGGGAGTCGGCGATGCTCGCGGCACTGGGCGCCGCGGCGTTTGCATTGGCTAGCCCGCTTGCTGGCTTGAGGCATGCCAATTTCTGGCTGTATCAGTTCG
>JANMSL010000769.1:0-6771 GCA_031389245.1 Lysobacterales bacterium
GGTACACCAAGTATCCGAAGCCGGCAGCAACCACTACCAAGGCCAGCAGCCTGAGCGCCAACGCCCAAGGGCGAGGCGAGTGCTCGCGAATGATGCGCACACCATCGCCGTCCACAACCGACGGCGAGGTGTGGTCTTTGCCAGAATCAGACATGTGGCGCGCTATGCCGCGGATTGCTTGAACCAATGCCGGAGCCTTCGCAGCGATACGACGCTAACCTCGCAACGTAATCCATCGGAAGTCCTTCAAGCCGTCGACGTGAGCGGCCACTACCGCGTTCAAGGTGTGGTCGGGTGATAGACCGTCAGCGACCAGCCCATGCGCTCGTGCCCGTAATTGTTCCAGATCGGGCTCTTGCCATTGGTGAAGCTGGTGTAGCGTGGCGCCCCGGTGCCGCTACTGCCACCCCACAGGCCAGCGGAGACAGTGGCGCCGGTGTAGGTCGGGTGGGTGTCGTTGGACTGGATATAGTCAAAGCTGCTGCTCGAGGTGACGAACTTGGTATTGGCGTCACGCAGTGTTGAACGCAGGGTGGAGGTGATGCGAGTCACGTAACTTGACTCGCTGTCGCCAGCCACGTAGCGCAGTGCATCGGAATCGACCTGGCCGTCACCGTTGGCGTCGTAGTCCGCACCCATGAACTGCGCAAAGCTGTCCGCGCACTGGAAGCCTTTCTGCTGCGCGTACTCGCACATCCAGTAGTTCATCTTGGCGATGGCCGGTAGAAAGCGGTCGCGCAGGTTGACCGTGGCGCCGGTTCCGGAATCCCGGCACGAGCTCTGGACATTGTCGGCGTTGTAGCCGGGGTAATACAGATTGGCGACGACCTTGAGAGTCACACCCGCATGGGCGTTGGCGTTGATGTAATCCATCGCCGAAGCCACATAGGTCTTGCAGTTGGCAACCGCGGTGTCGAGGACACCATAGTTGCAGGTTCCGGTCTGCGACTTGAAGCTGGAGCGCGCCTGCAGGCCATCGTTGCCGCACATCTCGAAAGCAACGACACGGGTATTACTGGCTTGCATGTACGAGCGCTCGGCCACAATCTTGTTCTGATATACATCCGAGGCCACCGCACCTGACTTGGCCCGACGCACGCTTTCGATGTCGGTATTCCATTGCGCAGAAAGGTACTCTGCATCCACGGTGGTCGCCGCGTATTTTGCGGCCTTGCTCACTGAACCGTTGTAGCCGGCATAGATCGAATCGCCATAGGCCACGACACGATACTTTGTCGTAGTGCCGGCCCGGTCGATGGTCCAGGAGACATTCTGATTCAGCGTATTTGCGATGGCCGGACCGCCGAGTGCGAGCAGCAAGGCAGCAGATAGCATGGTGTAGCGTGAGCCACGAATTCCAATATTCATTGTCCCTCCACATTGAATAAGAAAAACACGCAGAAACCGGACGGCTTCTGCCCGAGTGATATCTCCAACGGTTTGTGTCCCACAGAAAATCCCAGCGTGCGCGCTGGGCCCAGATCGTCTCGGCACGCCCCAGTGCCGCGGCCGACAATACTGCGGAGTATGGACTCGGTCAACAAATGTCACGCGGGCAGGGGCGCGTCTCGGACAGAGAAATTTTCCAATTCAAATCAATCTGTTGGGCACATCGCCCGAGCGCATGCGCCTTCAGTAAGTGCCATTCGGGTTAGAGAACGATGAGCTGCAGATCGAAACCCGGAAAAACCTCGACCTGTTTTCTCCAGCGGTTACGGATTCTCGAATCCGTTGCGCAGCAGCAGATCGCTGATCAGCACGGAAAAAATTGTCGACGGCGCGCTGCTGTTGCCGGCATCATCATGATGCACAGCGCTCAGCGCGTGCGCGCCAACGCCACTCAGGGTGACGGCGCAGGACCAGACGCCCGGTGCGCACACCGCAGTTGTGCACAGCGGCGCCACGCCTTCACTGACCAAGATGCTGCCAAATCCTTCTGCTGCGGTCCCGCTGATTTGAACGGTAAAGGGCACCGACACGGCAGGTGCGGCGATAGTTGGCGGCGCGGGTGCCGTCAGGTCGACAGTCATGATCAGCGCGTCGGACCGTAACGATGTCTCCGGGCCATTGCTGGCGTCGCTGCTGACGTTGCGCACACCCTCAGCCAGCGGCGTGCTCAGGTTGATGCTGTAGCTGCCACCGGCGCAGATTGCAGTGGGCAACATCGGCGTCTCGGCGTAAATACGCACGCTGGTGCCGTCGACACAGCTGCCAGTGAACGTGGCCAGCTGCACATTGGTCAACCGGTCGCTGTCGGATATTCCGCTGTCGCTGCCGGCATCGAGAATCGGTACGCCGGGCGGCGTCAACAAAGGGCTTTCCAATGCGCCTTTGTCGCAGGTCGCGCCGACCACGCGCGGATATCCTGCGCCGCGTTGATCATTGATCAGCGGCAGTCCGACCGCATCCGTACAACCGGCGGGATCGGCGCTGTTCAGCGCGGCACTGCCGGTCAGCAGGGCGTAGTTCACCGTCGGGCCGCCATGGTAGTCGGGAAAATAGGCGAGACCAGGATCGCTGCCGGTGACATCGCCGATGCTATTGAACATGCAGCTACCGGGCGCCTGCACATGGTTGTAGCGGCTAACCAGGCCGCCGGCGCTCAGCGCACAGTCGGGCGCGTCGGTGGGATGCTCGACGCGATTGCGTGCGATCACGCTGTTGACTATTAAATTGGGGCCGACACTGTCCAGGTAGATGCCGGCGCCGGCATTGATTTGCGCTGGGTTAACGCCCGCGCCGTTGCCCATCACGGTACTGCTGACCAGTGCGAAATCTCCGTTCGACTGGACATTGATGCCACCGCCGTTGGCGTTGGCACGATTGAGCGTAATCGTACTGTTGGTGATGCGCATTGAACTCTGTACCTGTGCGCCACCGCCCTGGCCCGAGTCATTGCCCATGAACACGCCGCGCTCGAATTCCAGGCGCTTGTCCGGATTACCCAAGTAGGCCAGACCGCCCCCCGCGAATGCAGCGATGTTGCCTTGCAAGGTGCTTTCGCGGATCGTGCCCGGCGCGGCCAGGTAGATACCGCCGCCGGATTCATTGGCGTGGTTGCCGTACACCATCAGGCGTTCGAATCCGATATAGGAGACACTGTTGCCGAGCCGAATGCCGCCACCGCGACTATCGCTTCCGCTGCTGGCCGCGGTACGGCCCAGGCGGACTTGCAGATCACTCAGCATGAAGGTATCGCAGCACTGATTGAATGGGCCCAGATCAAAAATGCGATCAGCATTGTTGCCGTCGATCACCGTCGAATAACTCGCAGCGCCATAGATGGCCATGCTGTTGAATACATCCAGATCGCCAGTGGCGCCGCCATCCTCGCCAGCGCCGGTTCTGCTCAGCGTGAAATAGCCAGCCGGCACCAACACGACGCCCGGAGCGCCGTTGGCACTTTGGATCGCTTCGCGCAAGGAACAGTCTGTGTCGCAGCTGCCATCCAGTGTGTCTTCGATCTTGGTGACTTGATAGATCGAGGATGCCGCGACCTGAAACGCAATCGGTTGGCCCGGACTCAACGAAAACAGACTGCCAACTACGATAGAGACAGAGGTGCCTGGTGGCAGGCGCAAGCCGACGATGCGCGGGATGTCGCTGCCCGTATCGCCGCGGCTGCTGCAGCCACCGGAGACCACGCGAAACGCGCCGGGCACGCCGGTGTATACGCCAATGCTGCCGATGATGCTGCCGGGGATGGTCAGCGTCAGATATTCCGTCGCCGCCCCAGCGGTATAGCTGTACCAGAGCGTATGCGCGAACGGATTGCTGCTGCCCGCCGGGCACGGCGGTGGTGGATCGCTGGGATTGACCGTCGACTGCGATGCCAGGGTTTCGTTGACGCTGAATGGCAGTGCGAGGATTGTCGTGCGGGTCGCCCAATCGTCGTTGACCTGCGCCTGCACCCAGCAACCCGACACTGATAGCCAAAGCAACGCTGCAGTCAGGCAACTGCGTGCCATCTGATCGCCCATCGAACCACCCCTTCGATCGCGGCGCATTCGCCGCTGGGCGCAGCGTAGCAGCAGGCTGCGCCGAGCCATGGCCCCGAAAAGTGGAATTCCTCGTTACTCCCCAGTGAAGCGCCCACCCCGGGGCGCGAGGACCTACATCATGTTGCGCCAACTCGGCCTTGCTTCTGCTTTGACCATCATCCTTTCCTCGACTGCACACGCGGCCACTTACGTGGTGACGCGATTTGACGATCCTCTGCCTGGCGCCTGCTTGATCGGCGATTGTTCATTGCGCGAAGCGGTAATCGCGGCCAATGCCACTACGGTGGCCGACACCATCCAACTGGCGAACGGCAGCTATCTGTTGACGCGGACCATCGGCAGCGAGGCGCAGAGTTTCGATCTTGACGTCAGCCGCACGCTGACCATCACCGCGCCTGCCGGCAAGGCGCTGCTATTCAACGCCACCGGCAGCGTGGGTGCCGAGAGTCGCGTGATCGATGCTGCCAACGTGCGGCTGACGTTGAATGGCGTGAGTCTGCGTGACGGCAATGTCGGTACAGACCAGGGCGGGTGCATGCGCGCTACCTCATCGCGGATAACCTTCAACAACGGCACGATGGCACTGTGCACGGCAAAAGACGGCAGCGGCCTGCTGGCGCTGGACAGCGACGTATTTCTCACGCAGGCGTCGATCTACCGCAACACGGGCAGCGGTGTGGCGCTATCGGCGTCCACGCTCAATCTGGTGGCCAGTACCATCTCGCAGAACGTCGGTGACCGCGGCGGCGGCGTCTACATCTTCGGCAGCGTTGCCTCCGCGATCGTCGGCGACGGCCTCAGCGTGATCAAGGACAACCAGGCGACGATGGGTGGCGGCGTCATGATCGAATGGGGCAGCAATTCCGAAATCATCGGGCCTGCCAGCGGCTGGCTGCAAATCGCCGACAACAGCGCAGTCGCAGGCGGCGGTTTGCTCAGCGGCATGGGCAGTCTATTGATGCGTAATGTCGCGGTCACTGGAAACGTCGCCCAGGAATCCGGCGGCGGCATGAACACCCACTCGCTGGACCTCAAGCGCGTGCACATTGCCGACAATGTCGCCAACAGGGCCGGCGGTATTTATCTAGGCTGTAGCGGCATCCAATTTACCTGCCGCATCGAAGAAACCTCGTTCGTCTCCAACCATGCCGAGCAGGACGGCGGCGCGCTGTACACAACCGGCAACTTGCTCGATATCGTCAATGTTTCCAGCTACGGCAACTCCGCCAACCGCGGCGGTGGTATTGCCGCTTGGAGCACGCTGCGACTGACCCACTACACCAGCTACAACGACAGCGCTGCGATCGGCAATTCGCTGGCCCACATCTCCACGTTCGGTGCAGTAGCGTTCCTGCGCAACAGCGCCCTGCTTGGCGGCTGCGCTATGGTCGGTCCCGCCGCGCTGATCTCCGAAGGCGGCAACGCCCAGATCAGCGGCACCGGCAGTTGCTCGTTGACGCTTGCCAGCGATCTGCCAGCGATCACTTCTGCGCAGGCAGGAGCGAGCCTCGGCGACTTTGGCGGCAGCATGCCGGTGGTCGGTATCGCGGCAAGCAGCATCCTGGTAAACGCCGGATTGCCGAGTTGGTGTACGTCCAGGGATGTGCGTGGACTCGTGCGCCCGGCAAGCTGCGACATCGGAGCATTCGAAGTCGGGGCAGGAGCACCTTGATGCCTGCAGCGCATCGCGCCGCACGGGTTTGTAGACCTGCAAAAGCGTGATGCGCGCTGCGCAAGCGATGCGTACCAGCCCTCGTCGACTACGCGTGGCACAACACTTCGATGCGGTGGAATGGCGCAATGAGCTCCGGAAATGGGGTCAGAGAAATTTTCCAAGCAGTGTGGATAGCTCTGACCCTTTCCCCGTCTTCTTGCCTGGTTTCTTGCGACTATATCGCCCCAAGGTCATTCACTAGTTCCATTACTTCATGGAACACCTTTGAATAGGGCGTCTCGCAGCCCGCCAAGAGCATGTCCGGGGCGCTGCGAACGTGGTATCCGGTCGCGTCGTAGAACTCCAAGGTCATACCCGCCTCAACCGAAAGCTTCGCCGAATCTTTGCACGTGTCATCGGGCGCCATCCAGAGAGATTCCAGACCTGCTGTTTTCAGAGCTCTCAGGAAAGACCGAGGGTGCACCCTTGAGCGGATAACGCCACTGCCGCTGGGAGAAAATAACGTGTCATCAGTATCCACGACAATGCGCCCGTGCCGCGGATAGATGTTGCGAACGCGCTTATATTCGGAGCTGCTCGATAATGTCGCTCGAATCCAGAAATCACCTTTTTTCGGTTCAGCAATCTCCGCGCAGAGCGGATCAACCTCCAGCGATTTCAGAGATTGCAAGGCTTCCTCGACACCAACCCCCGCAATAGCCTCAGCACAAACCGGGCCACCGTTGACGCTTTGCGTCGCCAACGCCAACGCGGCGAGAAAAGCGACCTGTCGCATGTTCTGTCCGATCATGTCGAGAACTCAGCATGCATTGTTCGGAAGCCTCACGACGTTTCAATAGGCGTTCCTGATCTTGCTTCCTTTTAACTGCGAGCGCAAGGATGGCCTCTCGATCTTCGTCATCGGCAAAACCTCCGCCCGCGCGCTCCCGCGCGCCATCACTTGATGCAGAGCACCGGGGTATTCGCTGCGCAGGGGCGGGCCCTGGAGAGAGTCAATCGGTGGTGATGTGCAATCAAACCTTTTGTCACCTGAAACGCAGCGACCACGTCGGACCGCATAAGCGTTGAACAACGTACGACACTTCAGCGTCAATG
>JANMSL010000415.1:0-14281 GCA_031389245.1 Lysobacterales bacterium
GGTTTGCTGACCGGTCCATTGGTCGCTGCTGCAGTAGTGCAGGTACACCTTGTTCCAATTGCGAAACGGGTTGATGGCGGCAGTGGAGAAGATGCCGTTGACATTGATTCCTGTCGGCACCGCGTAGTCGGCACCCTGAAGTGTCCAGCCATTGGGCCCGGTCGCAGCAGCGGGATACCAGGCATTCCACGTGGCCACGGGTATTGATGTACTCATTTTCTGCAGACCGTAGTTGTTCTTATACGACTGCCAGCGGTCCACGCAGTCCACGCCGCTCTCGCAGGTACTGCCTCCTTCCAGGAACACGATCCAGTTGTCACGATCGGCCACGGTTTGGGCGCGACGCACGTACGCCGCAGGTTGGGTACCGTCATTGCACAGAGTATCCGGCGCGACAATCCAGTGTCTGACCAGATTGAGACCGGGCGTGGGCTGTCCGGTGACATCGTTGGCGCCGCGAATGGTATTGATCGACTGCGCAGCGGCAGAACCGGCCGCAACGATGGCGACGCACAGCGCCTGCACGAGCAAAATTTTCATGACTCCTCCTCGGTTGGTTTCTGCCACTGAATCGGTTGGCGCGGTGCGCTGTTGCGATTGGCAAAACCTGGTTCGCGAGAAGGGCACTGAATCTGACAAGCACAGACTTTTCCGCAGCTCGCTACCGCGCCCATGGATGAAGAAGGACAGAAACCTCGCAGCCCCGCCGTCGGAAAAATTTCAGAGTGGAGTTACTGCGAGCGCAGCAAAGTACTCAGGGCGGTAGTCTGCCCATCCACGGCAAACGCGATCATCGCCGTGTCGTGATCGCCAGCAATATGCTGCATGCCATGCACCAGCACGCGATCGCCTGCCACCAGTGGTCGACCTACGTCCAGCCGATAGAGATGGTTGGAGATGACCAGAACGACATCGGTGACGCTACCGACCAGCCGTGGTGTGATCTGCAAACGCAGAACGCGTGGTCCGGCGACTTTTTGGGCCCCTGCATTTTTGGCCATACTGCGGCCGCCATCCTCGCATTCCGGACACAGGTCGGAGCCGGGCTGTGGCAGCACCCAGGGGCGTGCCCCCAGGCTTTGCAGGCTCAGGTGTGGGCACGGAATCGCAGGCACGCCGAAAGCGGAGTTGTAGTGCAGGATGGCGCCGTCGCAACGCGGCGAATACTCTCTGACATCCAGCGTGCCGAGTCTTATTGACAATGCGCTGCTATCGAACGCCGCGTAATCCAGCGCCAACTCCGGATGCGTCGCGTTCCAATCGCAGTCGGATGCGAGCAGGCCACTGCCACCCATCTGCAGTCGGGTGAGACACAGACTCAAGCGATGCATACTGGCGCTGGCGCCACTTCGGCACAAGCCAGAACTTGCATCACCGAGACAGAAATCGGCGCTGCGCAATAAATCCGAGGTGGTGCCCTCTGCCGCGTCGTAGATCAACTCCGCGATCCGATGCGGGCTGGCACTGGGTTGCCAAGACCAGGCCACGGCAGCATTCACGGAGGCCAGAAGGGTGGAAACCGAGCTGCCGGTGAGCGTCGCCGTGGGTTCGTCAGGTGCACGCGCCTGACTCTCGACAACGGCGTGATCGGCAAATGCGGCGAGACGCGCGTTGGCGCCATTGCGCGCGTTGTCGAGTACCGCACCATCGCTTTGAATACCGCTGACCGCATAAATCAGCGGCCGATAATTGCTGCCGGCAAAGTCTGACCCATTGAACGGCGGATTATTGCCGAGCCGCTGTTGACAGTCCAGTAGCGTTGGCGCCTCGCGTTGCTCCCAGGCGCCGGGCAACATCGGACCGATTTCCGGATCGATTCCGCCGGAGCGATTGCCGGCGGCGGCGAACGTCAAGACACCACGGCAGCTGGCTTCGTAGAGAGCCGCATACATCGCCTGGACAGCGGCGGGCATGGCGCTCACATGCGTTTCGTTGCCGCCAAAGGCACTGTCCCAACCCAGCGAAATATTGAGTATCAAGCGATCGCCAGAGTTGGCCGCGCGCCAGCTGGAAACTTCGCGTCGTACGGCGACCGCAAGTTCGGCAACGCTGGCCAGATGGCCGCCATTGAGTTCATCGCGGTCGGCGCCGTTGCGATTGAGCGGATCAACGCGAACAAAGGTCAGCGCCAGGCGCGAGGTCACGTTTACCGAACACGAACCGGCGGTCGGACACAGCAGGCTTTGCGCGATGGTGATCAGCGCATTGCCATGAGGTGAGGTGCCGATACTTTTTTCTGGATCAATCGGGTCGGTCGGGTTGCCATCCAATACCGCCAGTCGAACCGGCGCACCGCCGATGAGCGTCGTAGTGGACGCCGCAAGCGCGCCGGATTGCTCCTGCAGCTGTGCGGCAAGAGCGCTCCATTGGATCGTGCTGAGCGAGGCCGCGTCACCCACCGGCGTACCGGCGACACAGTCGCGGTCGAGCGCGATCAGCCGACCGTTGCGAAGCAAGGCATTCAACATTGACAGCTGCGCATTGCCGCTGATGTTTTCGAAACGGCAGTAACGCGTCAAAGCCCATGGCAGCTGCGCACCTTCGGCTTCGTCGAACAGTGGTCGCGTATTCCAGCCGCTGGCTGGGAGCGCGGCGCAGCTTTGTTCCTCGTCGGCCAGGATGCCGATCTGTCGCCACTTCAAGCAGGCCTGATCCAAACGCGGGTCTTGAGCGAACGCCGTGCCGGAGACCAGCACCAAGATCAGCATAAGTAAGCGAATTGCAGAATCCATGGGTGTGCTCCACTTTGAAGTGAGTCGGCTCAATCGCAGCCGAAGTTGACTGTGCCGGCATGCAAAGAGCGGCTCCACCGCGCTTGCGCCGTCCCGGAAAGCAAAATTTGTGTTTTCGTTTCGACATCGGGTCATAACGCACCTGTGCTCAACGCGTGTACATGCGAAATGCCGACCAATCACTATCGGGCTGTGCCAGCAGCAGGTGGCGCTGCGCCTCGCCCAATGCCTGGTCGATTGGCATGCCCTCGGCGCGCAGTCGATGCAGCGCGGCGGTGAGCTTTGCTGATTCAAAATCGTCCACCGGGCGTGTGGTCGCGATCACCTGCTGGCTACCGCGCGCCAGAAACGCATGCGCCAGACTGAGGGCTTGCGCGGGGGTACGGGCTACCGAAAGTGCGCTATCGCAGGCGGCAAGCACGGCGACGCTCGGCGCGTGCTTGAGCATCAGGATGTCACCGAGTTCCAAACGCTGCCCTTCGGCCAGCGCGAATCCAATGTTGGCGTCGGCATCTTCGCTACGGGCAGTATGGCCGGCGTAGTGGAACACAGTGGCACGCGTCAGCGCATCGCTGATCGCAGCGGCACTGGCGGACTGGCCCTGCAGACGCTCGATCAGCACGTCCGGTTTGTGCTGCCGCAGGGTGCGTTCAATGTGCGCGATCTCATCGCGTGCGGCCGGCAGGTTGCCGGCCGGATCGGCTACCAGGAGTACATGCTCGGGGCGCGTATCGGTAATGATCAGCGGCAAATCGGCGGCATAGACTACGCGCATCGATGCACCAAGAGGCTGACCGTTCCACAGGAGTCGATGAAAATCGAGATCAAGCAGCGGCCCATAGGCCATCACCCGCAATTTCGTGGCGCGCAGCAGTTCCACACGAAATGGCTCGAGCAATTCACCGGAAAGTTCGACTGACTCGGCGCTGAGATCGAGCGCGCCAATCCGGGTGGCGCGCAGTCCAGATTGATCGAAAGAAAACGCTGCCCAACCGCGGGTGAGCGGAAAATACAACAAGCTCAACTCGTCGTTGGGAGAAATGCTCATATCCGGCACGGCATCGCTTTCCGAGCCGAGCGCTGCAGCACGTGCAACCAAGGCACGCAATTCCAAACGCGACACTTCGCGTGCGGCATGGGTTGCATCCAGTTGCTGCGCGGACAACTGCCAGTCCTGAGCGGCCGCATCATCCAGACGCATGCGTAGTTGTTGGTAGCGCGACATCACATCGCGCCACTGCGCCTGCGCTTCCGGATCCAGTGCGCCGATACGCGCCAGGCGCTGTACCTGTCGCAGCGGCTCGTTGCGATAACGCCGGGCCACTAGCCAAGCTTCTTCGACGCGGCCACGATCGAGCAGAGCCTCGACCAGGTGTTTGGGCAATGATTCGTAGCGGGCCAGAAACAGAGCGCGCCATTCCAGCGCGGGCAGCTCTCGTACATAATCGCCCAACAATATGTCTGCGCGCTGAAGATCTTCGATCGCGGCGTCGGTCTGCCCCAACTTGCGCTCGGCTTCGGCCGCGCCCAATGCGGCACGCCACTGGGCGTCGAACAACAGCAGGGCGCCAGCGCGCTTATCCAGCGCGCGATAAGCTGCCAAGGCAGCACGGGCATCGCCCTCGGCCAATGCAATACGTGCCTCGATCTCGAGTATCCAGGCGCTTTGATTGGCCGGCAGTGGCACATTCAAAGCGTGCGCAGCGGTCAGCGCAGCGCGGGCGCCCTGAGTGTCGCCACGTTGCACGTGGGCGAGCGCACGATTGACCTCTACATTGCTGCGATCGTTGCCGAGAAATGCGCACTGCGTGTTGAGCAGGCTGCGTGCCGCTTCCAGATCAGGCAGAGGGTCGCCAAGCGCGGTGCCAGCTTCGAGCGCGAGCAGTAGTGTCCATGCGCGCGTGTTGTGCAGTCGCGCACGGTCGCAGACGGTAAGTTGTTGCATCGCTGAATCAGAAATCGCTGTCAGTGTTTCAACTGCGCGAGTGAAATCGCCAATCTCCGCCCAGGTTTGCGCCAGGCCCGTGCGCGCTACGGCTTCGCGCTGGCTATCGCCGAAACGATGTGCGCGCTGCATGGCTTCGCTGTAGAAGTGTTCGGCGACGGTGAGATCGCCCGCCAACCGTGCGGCAAAACCGCGCCTGCTGTCGAGTTGCGTGCGGCTGCGCGCGTCGCCCGCGATCAGCACCGGCGCCCCATCCAACAGTCGCGCGGCGGCAGCAAGATCTCCGCCGCGATTGAGGTAATGGAATGACAGCGCACTGCGATCAGAAACCGCCGCCGATACTCGGCCCACCGCCTCGTGTGCGCGGATTGCCGCGAGAAAATCGGCGTCGGCCTGTGTCCAGTCGTTGGCGCGCGTCTGGGCACGGGCCAATCGGCTGAGAAT
Organism: Lysobacterales bacterium; assembly: GCA_031389245.1. Lineage (GTDB taxonomy): Bacteria > Pseudomonadota > Gammaproteobacteria > Xanthomonadales > Ahniellaceae > 0-14-3-00-62-12. The sequence continues at coordinate 5,122 of JANMSL010000415.1, forward strand.
CAGACCGTGTTCGTATTCCGGTCGCTCAATCAAGGCGGCACGCAGGCGCGCAATAGCAGCGGCAGTATCGCCGCGATCAACGAGCGCTTGTACTTCTGCGTCCAAGGCGTACTCGGGCAGGCGATCGATCGAGAGTTGGAACAGCACTGCGCTGTCCGTTGCAGTGCGACGCAATCGCAATGTGGTTGGCAGGGCTGCGGGCTCGAGTCGCACCAGCCGCCCGCCGTCACGCGCGATCGATTGAGTGGCAAGATCGACGCGGCGTGTACCCAGTGTCAATACCAGTTCGGTTGGATCGTCCACGCCGATCCAGAGATCGAGCGCAGCCCCGCTCTGCAGTGCGCATCGCGCATCGCTATAGAGTTGCGTACACCCATCGAACTCGACAATCGGCGTAAATGCGACCGTGTTTTCACTGGTGCCGGACGGCGATGGCGATGGCGATGGCGGCGAGCAGGCGAGCAGCAGGGTCCACAGCGGGAGCGCTGCAGCGATCACGTTTCGCGCGCGCGTCAATTCCATCGCCAGGCGCCCTCGGTTACTGCTGTGCAAGTACGACGAGCCGCAGCGGCAACACATAGCGATCCTGTTGCGCTTCGATTCTGGTAATGGCCAGCAACTCGTTGGCGGTGGGTGTGGTTTCGCGTCGGGCAACCACCAGCCACAGACGATGTGCTCCAGGTGCAAGCGCCAGCTCGCGACCGAGCATCGCATCCAGCCGCAGCGTTCCAGCCGGCGAACGTCGCAGCGGTACATCAAGCACTGTGATGTCGTTGCCCACTGCATGCCAAAGTCTGGCAACCACCACCGCGTCACTGGCAACCTCGGGGCGCAGGGTCACAACCACGCGATTGCCCAGTGTCGCGGTGCCATCCCAAGATTGCAGTGGCTCTGGGTCAGCGCCGCGAAACTCGCGGTCCAAGCCCGACACCTCGGCTGCGTAAATGGGCAGGGGCGCAGGTGCAAAATACGCTGGCAACAGCATCCAGGCCAACGCCACGCTGGCCGCAATCGCGGCCAAGCCGGTCCAGCGCGGACGTCGCGCGCGCGGTGCGCCAACGATCGCCGCCACAGGCTGCGTTGAACTCAGACCTGATTGTTGTTGCCGGGCCAACACACGTTGCGTGATGCCTGCGATGAGCGGTTCGTCGTCAGTCGAAGCAGCGGTGGGGGTGTCCGTCATGCTGTGCGAGTCCGTCTCGCGCAGCGCGCGTCCCATTGCCCGGAGCAGTGCGTCGGCATCCACTGATTCGGTTTTCCTGGACTCGTTCATGTGCGTGCTCCCGCGGTTACGCCCGCATCCACCAAGTGCAATAGCTGTGCGGCCTTGCGGCGCAATCGACTGCGCCAGGCGTATACAGCATCCGCGCCCATCCCGGTGTCGACACAGATCTCGTCGATCGAGCGTTCATCCACGAACAGCAATCGAAACAGACGCCGACCGAGCGGACTGAGCCGCGCGGTAAGCGCCTCGAACATCAACACCAGCGCCTGGCGATTCTGCAACCATGCCTCGGGGCCCTCCGTTTCGGCGGGCAGGACTTCGGCGAATTCGCCAATTTCCTCAGCCTGGTCGGTAACCCGGCGCACGCGCAGTTCCGAAATCGTGAAGCGATCGGCGACCAGCGCCACAAACCGCGCCAACGGCAAGCCGCGCCCGGAGTCCCAACGCCGCAGTACCTGGCCGCCGTTGGCGAACAACTGCAGAAAGACTTCCTGCACAATATCGTCGATGGGCCGCGACATATCGCCGGCAGGCGCGCCGCTGCGCAGGCGAGCGCCGACCACCGCGCGCACCGTGGGCAGCAAGTCCTTCACCAGTTGCGACACCGCGCCCGCATCGCCCGCGACGGCGCGATCAATCAGCTGCCGGGCCGCGCGGTCCTCGGCATCCGGATGGCCCGCGGCATCAACGCGCAATTCAATGCCAAGCGCATCAGAATCCAGCGCGTCACCATCCGGCGCCTGGAGATCCAGCGCTTCGGTGGCAGGTGCTTGCTCGCGGATGGCCATGGCGCGGCCACCATAGTTGCGCCCGACCCGCACGACAAGCGCACTCCCTCGCACATTCAACGATGACATCAGCGTCACTCGCTCCTGGGTTTGCCCGGTCACACGGATGCATGCTCGGGGCTGGTAACCCCTATTCGCAGGACACAGCCGATTTCTGACAAATTCTTTGAGAGGCGTGCGACCGGCCGCGTTCGGGTCAGCGGATAACCGTGGGAGCGGCTTCAGCCGCGAAGACTCTGCTCCTCACTTCGCTGCAAAGGGTCCACAGTCACCACCACTGTGGGAGCGGCCGTTCATTTTTTTTGAAACGAAGCCAAGTGCACGCGCATCGCGGCTCACGCCGCTCCCACAGAACAACTGCGGCTGTGCGAGCCCCGCTCCACAACAGTCGACGACCCGGTGTGCCACCGGCATGCGCTCCGCTAATGCGAAGGCGGCAAAACAGGTCCAGCTCTTCCGTTTAAGCGCGCATCGTTGTAAAAAGCCGCATCGTCGTGCCGTGTAAAAATTTCGTTAGCGGTGCGCGTGTATCCAGGTGATCGGCTGGGGGGTCAATTGCCTGAATTGCTGGCACGGAGTCGTCTTGGGGAGATCCGATGCCGGTTGGGAACCAGCCCATCCCCTACATACCTATAAATACTGGAGAACCCGATATGTCCCAACACCACACTGGCACTATCCGATTCAGCGCGTTATTCGTCGCGATGAGTCTGGCCCTACCTGCGATGGCGCAGGACTCCGCCGCGGATGCAGACGAGGACAGCACCGAACTGGAACAGGTTATCGTGATCGGATCGCGCGCACGTGGGCACACCGCAACCGAAACCCTGGCCCCGGTGGATGTATTGACCAGAGCCAAGCTCGAATCCAATGGCGCATTGGAAGTCGGCAAACTGTTGCAGATGCTGGAGCCCTCGTTCAATTTCTCGACGACGTACATTTCCGACGGCACCGACATTATTCGACCGGCGACTTTGCGCGCGCTGGGCCCCGACCAGGTGCTGGTGCTGATCAACGGTAAACGGCGTCACCAACAGGCACTGGTGAACGTGCAGCAGACCATTGGCCGCGGTTCGGCCGGCACCGACATCAACGCCATTCCGGTGTCCGCGATCGAACGAATAGAAGTGTTGCGCGATGGCGCCGCTGCACAATACGGCTCGGATGCAATCGCTGGTGTTATCAATATTGTGCTCAAGAACAGCACTGACCGCAGCACATTGACCACCCAGATCGGGCAGACCTACGAGGGTGATGGCGAAAACGTCCATGGCGGATTCAACACCGGCTTCGCATTTGGCGACGAGGGATTTTTGAACCTGACAGCCGAATATCGTGATCGCGGCGAGACCAACCGTGCCGGACCTGACTCGCTGCGCGTTGATCCGCCACGGGTGACTCAGCGCATTGGTGACCCCGACGCCAAGGATAAATATTTGTGGCTGAATTCCGGGATGAGTGCAGGCGACGGAGAGTTCTATCTATTCGGCGGCTGGTCGGAGCGTGAAGGAGATTCTTCCGGATTCTTCCGCAGCGCCGGCGACGGTCGCACCGTGCCGCAGATTTATCCGAATGGATTCCTGCCCAACATCATCACCACTGTTGAAGACACCTCGCTGGCCGGTGGCTTCCGTGGGCCGATCAATGATGTCTGGTCGTTTGACGCGTCGGCCAATTGGGGTCGCAACCGATTCGATTTCCACGAGCGCAACTCGGTCAACGTCAGTTGGTTCTATGAGCCCAACGCAAGCGGCGGCATCTTCGCTGATTCGCCGACCTCTGCCGACACCGGTTCGCTGATTCAGCAACAGACCACGCTCAATCTGGACTTCAACGGATCGTTTTCGGGCGTGGGTGACAACCAGATGTTCATGGCTACCGGCCTGGAGTATCGGCGCGACAATTACGAAATCATCGCTGGCGATCCGGTCTCCTACACATACGGACGCACCAACAATCCGGCGATCGTGATTCTCAACCAGACCGGCGGTACCGCGGCCGCGGGCATGCAGGGTTTCCCTGGTTTCACACCTGGCACCGAGGTCGATGAAGGCCGCCACAGTTACGCGCTCTACGGTGACCTTGAAGCTCCGGTCAACGACGCCTTTACGCTCGGCACGGCGCTGCGCTACGAGGATTTTTCCGACTTTGGCAGCACCGTCACCGGCAAGTTGTCGGCGCGATTCGAAGTGAGCGAACGCTTTGCATTGCGCGGTACTGTCGCGACCGGGTTTCGTGCGCCCGGTGTGCAGCAGGCATTTTTCAGTCAGGTCTCGACCAACCTGAATTCGGCCGGCGTGCTGACGGACACGTTGACCGCGCGTCAGGATTCGCAAGTAACACGTGCTCTGGGCATCGACCCGCTCAAAGAAGAAGAGTCGGTCAGCGTCAGCCTTGGATTTACCGCCCAGCTCACCGAAGAATTCTCGCTGACCATGGATGTCTTCCAGATCGACATCGACGATCGCATTATTTTCTCTGGCGAAATCGTGCCCGAGGCCGCCAGCACCTGCGGACCCAACAATGCCGGTTGCCCGATCCGGGCTATTCTGGATCCGTTCCGGGTTGGACAAGCGCAGTTCTTCACCAATGCCATCGACACGAAAACGCAGGGCGTCGATGTGGTGGCGGATTACACCACGACGTTGGGCAATGGTGATGACCTCAATCTCAGCGCGTTGTTGCATTTCAACCAGACCGAGGTCAGTGCGCGCCGTTCGTCTTCCGACATTCTTTCGGCCGCTGCTCTGTTTCCCGATGCACAGATCACGCTGGTCGAAGAAGGACAACCCGGCGCCCATCACGTGCTCAGCCTGGGCTGGACCCACGGCAATTGGTCGCTCAACACCAGTGCCAATTACTTTGGTTCGGTCGCCGGCGAAGGATTCACTCCGGGCATCAAGCAGAAATGGGACGGCGAATGGCTGGCAGATCTGAGTGTTGGCTATCGCTTCAGCGATTCCTTCAAACTGAGCGCCGGCGGCACCAACATCTTCGACGCCTACCCCGACAAGTGGGATGAGACCGCGGCGTTCCCGTTTCCGCAGCTCGGCTTCGTCTATGGCTGGGAAACGGTACCGTTCGGCATCAACGGTGGCTATTACTTTGTGCGCGCCGATTTCGGGTTCTAGGCTGGCGTAGACAGTTCCGAGGCGACAGAAAAAGCCGGGCTTGCCCGGCCATTGCGCGGGACGTTGCAGAGCGGGGTTTGCTCCGCTCTGCAGCATCGAAAACGAAAAACGCAGTGGGACGTGTTCGCTGCCTTTGACCGCGACGTTGTCGAAACGCGATAGCGGCGTTGCTTTTGCCACCCAAAGAGAAAGTGGCTCGCGCATGGCGCGAAAACGTTTTGTCTGCGCACAGCGATGACGCACCTGCAGGGTGCTGGCTGTTGAACTTTTCGAGCGAAGCCTTTGAGCAAAGTCATCGCGGCTCACACCGCTCCCACATTAGCGCTCCCACATCAGTGATGGCTGTTGATATTTTCGAACGAAGCCAAGTGCAAAAGCACCGCGGCTCGCGTCGTTCCTACAATACAACTGCAGCTCAGCAAACCGCGCTCTACAATCTGCGCCTGGCGCAACCACAGCGAATCACCCGCATGCTCGACAAATTCTTCAAGCTAAGCGAACACGGCACCACTGTGCGCACCGAAGTGCTGGCTGGGATTACCACGTTCTTGACCATGGTCTACATCATCTTCGTCAATCCCGACATCCTCGCGCACGCTGGTATGCCGCGAGACTCGGTCTTCGTTGCGACTTGTCTTGCTGCGGCGCTGGGTTCTCTGATCATGGGGTTGTATGCCAACTACCCGATTGCCATGGCGCCGGGCATGGGTATCAACGCCTATTTCGCCTTTGTCGTGGTCGGCACGCTGGGCTACACGTGGCAGGCAGCGCTGGGCGCGGTGTTTATCTCGGGCTGTTTGTTTGTACTGGTCAGCCTGTTGCGAATCCGCGAATGGATCGTCAACGCGATACCGCGCTCGCTAAAGATCGCGATCTCGGCTGGCATCGGGTTGTTCCTTGCCCTCATTGGCATGAAGACTGCGGGCATCGTCTCCGCCGACGCGGCAACACTGATTGCACTTGGCGATCTGCATGCGCCGGCACCGCTGTTTGCGTTAGCCGGATTGTTGTTGATTGTCGCACTCGAAGCGCGGCGGGTTAGCGGCGGTGTGATCATTGGCATTTTGCTGGTAACCGTTGCTTCGGTGGGGTTTGGCTATTCCGCATTTGCGGGTGTGTTTTCGCTGCCGCCTTCGATCGTTCCCACTTTCCTGCAGCTCGATCTGGCGGGCGCGATGGAAGTTGGATTGGTGAGTGTGGTGCTGACGTTTTTCCTGGTTGAACTATTCGACGCCACTGGCACGCTGATCGGTGTCTGCCATCGCGCCGGCCTGCTCGACAAGGAAGGCAAGCTGCCGCGGCTCAATCGCGCCCTGCTCGCCGATTCGACTGCGATTGTCGCCGGTTCCTTGTTCGGCACGTCGTCCACCACGGCGTACATCGAAAGCGCTGCCGGCACTTCGGTGGGCGGTCGCACCGGGCTCACCGCTGTGGTGGTGGCGCTGCTGTTCCTCGCGGCACTGTTTCTTTCACCGCTTGCCGGCACCGTGCCCGGCTATGCCACCGCGCCCGCGTTGATCTACGTCGCCATTCTGATGACGCGGGGGCTGGCAGAAATCGACTGGTCGGATCTCACCGAATCCGCACCCGCCGTACTCTGCGCCGTAGCCATGCCGTTCACCTTCTCGATCGCCAACGGCATCGCGTTCGGGTTTGTCAGTTACGTCACGATCAAGTTGCTCGCCGGGCGGGTGCGCGAAGTGCCGGTGGCGGTATGGGTGATTGCTACGGTGTTTATCGCCAGGTTCGCCTGGCTATAGGGCGACGCAACTTTCCACTCCTGACATTACTCCTCTGCTGTTTCATAGCGAGGCATACCCCGCCGGTTTGACCGGCATCGTATGTACCGATGCAGGAAACCTGAACGGTTCCAACTCCGTTTGTGCGCAAGGGAACATACGGCGAGCGCGCGACCGCGCACACTGCGGACACGAACTGGGTACTGGCTATTCAGTCGCCGCAGCCGCAACCAATAGGAAAAAACTCATGAAACATTCAAGTCTGATCGGAATCGTAATGGGTGCCGCTTTGGCACTTGGATTTGGCAACGCAAGTGCTTACCACGACGACTACAGTCGCTCGCGCTATCGCGACAACCAGGACTGGGAGCAACACGATCGCTGCAACTACTGCGGTCGGGTCGAGCGCATTGAATATGCGCGCGGACGCCGCACCAGTGGCGGCGGTGCCGTTGCCGGCGCGATCATTGGTGGCGCCCTGGGCAATCAGGTCGGTCACGGCGACGGACGTCGTGCTGCCACGGTCGCTGGCGCGGTACTCGGCGGCATTGCCGGCAACAACGTCGAGCGTCGCTCGTCGCAGCGCCGTACTGTCTATGACATTCTGGTCAATCTGGACCGGGGCCGCTCAGTCTGGGTGACCCAGTACGAATTGCGTGGCATTCGTGAAGGATCACGGGTTGAACTGCGCAACGGCCGCGTTCGTCTGCGCTGAACTTCGACGGTCGTAAGCCAGCCCTGTCTGTCGCCTCCAACGCGATAGACAGGGTTTGACGGGATAGTTGAAACTGGGCCGGCATCACCAAAAATGGTGGTGTATCGGCCCTTTTTGTCGTGTTGGCTGCGCCTTGTGCATGACATCCGTCACCGCCAAAAGCTGAAGACCCCTTGCGCGCGCACGCGAACACGCTAAGTTGTGCGCTCCGTAGTGAGTCGTCCCGGCATGCCGGGACGACCAAAGGCCAGAGGAGTCGCCATGTTCGGTCGCTTGATGAATGTATTTCGAGGGTTTTTGGCTCTGTTCGTGAAGGACATGGAGAAGAAGAATCCTGAAGGGCTGCTGGAACTGGAGCAGGAGAATCTGCGCAAGCAAGTCGGCAACTACAACCAGGGTCTGGCTGCCCACGCCGGTCTGGCCGAGCGGCTGATGGGGCAGGTGCGTAGACTGGAATCCGAAGAAACCGAAGTGCGGGCGCGAACCACAGCGCATTTGCGCGCGGGCAACAAAGAGGCTGCGGGTCAGCACGCGTTGCGACTGCAGACAGTCACGCGCGAACTCGCCGAGAATCGCCGCCAGATGGAGCAGGCCGAGTCGACCTACCAGAATCTGGTGCGCGCCCGCGATGTAGCCGTGCAGGCTGCGCGCGCCAAGATCGAAGGCCTGAAAGGCGCGATCAATGATATGAAGATGAAAACCGCCATGGCTGAGATGAATGAGATGGCAGCGGGCATGATTGGTTCGATCGGGGGCTCGGGCGATACGCTGAACCGACTGCACGACATGGTCGAAGAAGAACGCAACAAGGCCGCTGGCCGCGCGCGCGTTGCCCGCGATTCGTTGGACATGACCGACGTCAATCTCAAGGAATCCGAACAGAAGGCACTGGCAGATCAGGCGCTTGCCGATTTCGCCGCGGCTGAAGGCATCAGCCTGGGTGGAGAGGCGCTCCCGGTCGCGGGCGCGCGCACCATGGGTGCGGCCGGCGAAAGCAAACCGGCATCCGAATCGCAGGGCTAGTCGATGGCACTGGAAAGCGAAGCGCCGGCCTGGGTGCGGGAGCTCACGCTCGCTTACGAAAGCGGCGCGCACGGGCAATTCGTGCTGTACGGCAATGTCGCCGATCGCTTTCCGTTGAAGGGCCGGTTGGTCAGCCTTACCGCCTATCTGGACACACAGTTGCTGTCCGGGTTCGCTCTGGTGTTTCTTTACGATCCCGGCAATGGCCTGAGCGTAGTGCGCGCTAGTGAGGCGTTCCAGCAATGGCCCGGTGCCAGCGCAGTGGGTGCTGCAACCCGCGAACCGCGCGCCGCGGTAGAGCTGATCACGCGCTATCTGCGCTATCGCGCCAACCTCAGCGCAATGGGGCGCGGGATCGTTGAACCCATGGCCTGCATTCTGCGCGGTGCTGATCAAATCCTCCCGGCCAGCCGCCAAGGCGATTTCGAAACCGCGAGCCTTGCCAGTCTGGTGCGTGACTGGGCGGCGGAACCCCCTTTCACCGACATTCCGTTCGCCAGTGTGCTGATCGCCGATAATCTCAATGATCTGCATCCGCA
>JANMSL010000792.1:0-19687 GCA_031389245.1 Lysobacterales bacterium
GGGCTATCACGGCTCCGAACTTGTTCAGGGATCCTTGGGCGTGGGGGCACAACAAATCGGGAGGCCGCGATGGAAAAGTACCAAATCCGCTATCACGAGCGCGCCATTCCACAAGCGCTGTTGGATGAGCTCAAGCAGATCGCGACGATCGATCAGGTCAAGGGTCGGCATGTGCAGGTGAAGGCCGATCGCGCAACGGTCGACCGATTTGTGGCTGCGCATCCGGGCTTCGTGGCATCCGTGGTGCGCACGCCAGTCAACCCCGAGAAGAAACGGTTGGCGCGATTGCTGGGGAAGGACCCGGATTGAGTTGTGCTGCGCAATGCGGCCCGTCACCCTGGCCCTCTCCCGTATGCGGAGGTGGGAATGCAAAGTGGAGTCCGGCATGATCCCTTTTCCCGTTTAGCGGGAGAAGGTGGCTGGACGCTTGCAGTTTCTCCGGGACAAATGGCTGAAGTCCAATCCCGCGTTGGTGCGAGTCGGTGCGCGAAGGGTTGAAGACGCAGCGTCCGCGCACAGCGCGGACCCACCACTGCGGGCGTGGGTCCGTGCTGTGCGCGGACGCATTTGCCTCTTGGACTGGCAAAGGCATGTCGTGCTCGCAGTCGCCGCCAACGAAGTTGCCGCCCAATCCGCAGCTGCATTAAACCCTCAGCGACACACCTGTCAGATATGACAGCTGTCCCTGCCGCAGGTAACGCTCTAAAAATGTTGCCGATCGCAGACCCACTGGCGCGTTTGTGATTTGACTTTCAACCGGATGATGCAAGGAGGAATTCGCTCGGAGTCTGCATTGCTGCAGGTCCGAGAGCTGCTGCCGGGGCGCCCGCGCCTCGTCCCGAACCACTCCCTTCTGATTTGGTCGATCTGGCCCGCGCGGTGTCGCATCCGCCCCCGGCTCGACGCACGCCCCATCCGCGATCGCCATCCGCACAGGAGCCGCACATGAAGTCGCCCGCCCCGCCCGTCGATCACTCCGGACATTTCGTCTCAACCCGCGTGCGCCGTATCAGCCGGCGATTGATGCTACCGGTTGCCCTGTTGCTGCCGGCGTTGATGCTGCTGTTGATGGCGAGCTGCTCGAAGCAGGAGACGCGCAGCGCGCAGCCGAACGCAGTGGCCGCGCCCGCGACGACCACGTTGGCGACAACCAAGGCGCTGGCGGCAGCCAGCAGCACCTGTACCGCGCCCGCGGCGTGGTTCCCGTCGACGCAAACCCCGGAGCCGGATCCGGACATCAATTTCAACAGCTTCTGCGCCTTCCATCAGTGGGCGTGGCAGTCAATGCTGTGGCTGACGCAGAGCGATGGCTCGGGACAAATGCGCTTCGAGCGCTTTCCGACCGCGCAGGAAGTGGTGTCTGGCCAGGAAACGGGTGATGGCACTGCGTTGCAGTTGCGGCCACGCACCACCAAGTCGGATCGAGCGCCGGATTCGATGAACGAAATCAACCAGGCTGGCCAGGGCGGCATCCTGGTTGATCATCAGGGCCGGGCGATTTATTACTCGCAACACGTCAATCAGGCGATGTTCACCGACATCGAAAGCCAGGGCTGGAATCAACCCAGTGTGTTGAACAGCATGCCGCCCACGGTGGAATTCAAAACCGGCGACATGGAATTGAAAGCGGCGTGGAAGATCGTCAGCCCCGGCGAGGATGTGAGCGGTCTGATTGTGCGTAGCGCCGAAGTCGACAAGCTGGTCAATCGCAACGGCAGCATCACCACCGATCCGACACAACCGTTGCAAGTAAAGGTCGCCCTGGTCGGATTCCACATCGTGGGCTGGGTCAATGGTCATCCCGAAGCAATTTGGGCAACGTTCGAGTATCGCAACAATGCGCCAGACTATGCGCCGAAGCAGTCGACCGACGCAGCGGTCAGCGCCAGCAATTTCCTGTTCTACACCGCCAACACCAAAGCCATCGAGTGCAATCAGCTGAACTCGGCCGTGTTGAAGCTTGATGAGGCCACGCAGACGCTGTCGCCAGTGACGCAGGTGTGTCGTCAATTTCCGTCCGGCATGGTCGCTGGCACCACCGAGCCCAACAATGATGTGCCCAACCTCGCTGCGATCACGCAATTGAATGCATCGGTGCTGAAGCAACTCGAGAGCGGCAGCCTGCTTAAAAGCTATTTCGAGGTCGGTGCGGAGTGGACCACCGGCGTGACATCGCCACCGACGTTCGTGCCCAACTCGACACTGCAGGACACGCTGGTCGGATCGCGACTGCTGGGCAATGCCGTGATCGAGACGTTCAATCAGCAGGTGCAGAGTCAGAACAACTGTTTCTCCTGCCACAACACGATGATGTTCAATCCGTCTGATCCAAAGGTGCCACCGATGCAGGGCACCAACATCAGCCTGAGCCACATCATTCTGCGCGCTTATCTGGACAACCAGAACAAGTAGCTCGCCAACTCAATCGCGTCAACTTGACCGCACCGAATTGACCGTGACCACTCGAACGTTCTCGCACTGATTGCCCGGAGCACACTGCTATGTCCAATCCAGTCATCCGCATCCATCCCGCCATCGGCCTGTCGCGCGTTGGCAACAGCAGCGAGTATTATTTGGCGCCCGATAGTTCGGCCGGTCTGAACCAGCCCGGCAGCACAGTGACCGGCGGCCTTCCGATCAAACCGGGCACAGAGGACACGCCGATTTCGGACGCCGATCTGCGCGACTACGCTGGCGCGCTAAAACGTCAAGCACAGCGCTTTCGTCTGTACCAATACAACGATCCGCAGTTGGCCACGCAGTATCCATACACTGGCAGCGTCAGCGAGATCATGATTGGCAGCGTGATCGCCGGCAAAACCGTCAGCGACATTGTCTGGACGGTGCACCTGGCCAACAAGAAGTCCAATTGCTGGGTACTGATGGAGAGCACCAAACCAGGAAAGTTCAGCAGCCTGTCCTCGTACGACCCACCCGATCTGCCGCCGCTGCGCAATCTGAAATTCGCCGGCAGCAGCGATCCGGCTGATCCGAAACGATTGTCGGTGCTGGTGATCGATTCGGGGCCGCGTGTGATCCAGGGCGCCAGTGCCAAGCGCATCAACTTTGACGCGTCGAGCACACCGGCGTTCTATGCCAATGGCAAATTGCAGCCACTGCCAAATTATCCGGTGTCCTATCCGACGGATCATTTCGCCAAGCTGTACAGCCCATCCGGCGTGGTGGTCAGTCAACTCGGCGCGATCGAAACCGATGCACAGGGTCGCCTGATCGTGATCGGCGGCGAGGGCACCGCCAGCGCCTGGTACCAGGATGAGAATGGCGATTCGCGCTCGCATGGTGGGCCGTTCCAGTTGACCGATGACGTGAACAACGATGGCTGGTTCGATGACACTTCGGATGGTCCGGTCAATGCGTCGCTGGTGTTCAGCGATGGCACGCAGCTGGCGATTGCAAGTACCGCCTGGGCAGTGTGCACCGATCCCTCGTATGCGCCGCAGATCCGCAATGTGGTCTCGCTGTGGGACGAGGTCTACGACACCTGGGCGCGTAATTTCGCACTTGATCCGGCTCTGTACAGCGGTCCGCCTGATCCGGGCAATGCTTCCGGCTTCAACAAGGCGTTCAAGCCGTCCTTTTCGGACGATGTATTTCCGATTTTCCGCAGCGCGCATCTGCAGATGTTTACCACCGGCCTCAACCAGTTGGCGATCGGTTCGCATGCCCGACTCGACAATCTCAGTGCTACCAGCAATCCGGCCAGTTTCTTGAACGTGCAGTCGTTCATTCGCAGTCCCTACCCATCCGACAATCAGTTCCAAACCGGCTCGCCGCGTATGCCATTGGCACTGGGCGATACCGGGTCTGCTTTTCTTTCACTGACGCAGACGCAGTATTTCTTCCTTAACCAATGGTTCGCCAACAGTTACACGGCGACACCCGACAAGCCGCTGACCGCGGGCGAATTGCTCGATCGCAATGCGCTGGCCAATTGCCTGGGTGGACGCTTCAGTCCGGGCATCGACCTGACCTTCATCGTGCGCGATCCGGTGTTTTTTGACAGCAGTTGGCAGGACCCCAATGTCGGCCCGTTCCGGGTGAATGTCGCCGCGCTCGACTACAGCAAGGCAGTGAAGACCGCGCCCTTCCTCGGCGTCGGCTATACGCCGGAACGCAGCAGCACGCGCGTCGAGCCGGGCGACGTGTGTAAATTCATGGCACTGTCCTGGCACACCGACTACAACTCTTGCGCCACGCATGTTCCGTCGCCAAATCCGGGCGGCGATATCACCAGCACCAACCAGACCGGCGATGGCCGCAATACGACACTGTTCTGGTCGTGGCCGGCGCAGCGACCGGTGTCGGTGTACAGCTGGCCTGATCTGAAGAAGAACAACGGCAAGTTGCCAGTTCAGCGTTACTCGGTACGCGGCCCCGGTACACAGGCCAGTGCGACTGCCGATGGTGCGGTGTATCCGGCGCAGAACGTCGGGCGCTTCCAGATGCGCGAAGACATGGTCAAGCATTGGCAGGAGATCGGTACCGTGATCCAGGGTGCTGCGATCGAGGGCTATACTTTCGACCAAGGCTACTATCTGGAAGTTGCGAGCATGATGTCCGACGTCAGTGATCTGGTGGTGCCTTGGCCCAATCAGGTCACCGATCAGCTGACCCCCACCGGCTGAGTGATGGGCAACACTGATTCTCACCCGATCCGCGATGAGCCCTCCGGCGTTTGCGATGTATTGATCGTAGGCGCTGGACCCGCCGGCAGCGCAACTGCACTGATGCTGACGCGACTGCTTGAAACCAGCACGACGATGCGCCGCATCGTCATGGTCGAGACCAGTCGATTCGATGCGTTCCGCATTGGCGAGAGCCTTCCGCCGGACACGCGCGTGCTGCTGGACCGCCTGGGCGTGCTGCCCGCATTCGTGGCCGCCGGCCATCAGCCTTGTTGGGGCAGTAGTTCGAGTTGGGGTGCCGACGAACTCGGTTTCAATGATTTCGCGGTGAACATCCACGGCCATGGTTGGCATTTGGAGCGAACCCGTTTCGACGCATTACTCGCCGAACAGGCAGCGGCGCACGGAGTCGAACTGCATCAGGGCTGGCGCCTGCGCGCAGCCGAAACGCTGCCCGAGGGCGGCTATCGGGTCGATCTGCGCGACAACGAACAGCGCGAGTGTTCGCTGTCGGCGCGCTGGGTGGTAGATGCTTCGGGTCAGGCCGGAATATTCGCGCACGAGATGGGCGCGCGCCGCGTCTACGACGATCGATTGATCAGTATCGCCGGTGTATTTGAGCTGCGCGACAGTACGTTGATCGATCAACGCACCCTGCTCGAAGCCGTGCCCTATGGCTGGTGGTACTGCGCGCGTTTGAACGCGCATCAGGCCATTGTTTCGATCACTACCGATTCAGGCACCGCGCGTTTGCGTGCGCTGGCGTCAATCGGATCCTGGTTCGGTCATCTTGCGCAGACGCGTCACCTTGGCGATCGACTGCATAGCAGCACTGTCACTGCCGAGGGACTGCGCCCTTGGGCAGCGCCGAGTTTTCGACTCGACCCGTGCATCGGCAAAGACTGGCTCGCAGTGGGCGACAGCGCGATCAGTTATGACCCGATCACCGCGCAAGGCATTCACAAGGCGCTGGAGATGGGCATCGCCGCCGCCAACGCCATCGAGCAGAGGTTGAGCGGGGCAATTGCCGATTTCAGTGGCTATGAACGCAGCATCGTGGAACGTCATGTCGCCTATCTGGACTTGCGTCGAATGCTTTACGCACGCGAACAACGCTGGCCCGAGCAGCCGTTCTGGAAGGCACGACAAAAGCCAATGGTGCCGCAACCGCGGCCAACAGTGACGCCGGCCAGCATCATCCGATCCAACTACCGACCGGGGTGAGTCCGGATGGGTGATGGACTCATGCCTGCTTGCAGTGGTGCCATGCGGACTACCCGCTTGCTTTAATCAGTGGTCAAGCCGGACGTGTTGCGCCCAGGACGGTGGCGGCCCAGATGCGAAACCCGGCAACACGGCGCTGTAGTGCGAACCACCGGGGAGCGTTGCTGCCCCGGTGTCATGCCACGGACGTCGCCCGCGCGGATCTCTAGTCCACGATTTCGAGCTCCCGCGGCTCTGGCGCATTCAACGCATGTTGTTTGCGCATGAACTTGAGGGTGCCGTTCCACAGTTGATGACGCGCGGTCAGCGCCTCCACGGCCGCGAGTCGCGTGCTCTTCAGTGCTGAGGGTTTGCGCGACAACATGCTGGCCACCAGCTGACTTGCCGCCGGCCCGTGTGCATCGCCGTCGAGTTCAATGTGTCGCTGCAGATAATAGACAAACTGCGGTGCCGACTCGGTTGGCATGCCCCAGTTGTTGAGCAGGCCCTGAAACATTCCCGGTATGACGTTTTCGCGGCCATAGAAAAAACTGGCCATGGTGTCGAGCGTCGTGCCGCGAATGGCAGTGTCCAGTGTGCAGGTAACGAAGGCACGCACGAAGCTTGGAATCTCCACATCCTCGAGCGCGTCCTCCGGGTGCACACCTCTGCCCAGCGCTCGCAGAAATCGCTCGAACACCGCAGTGGACGCGCCCACTTCGCGCATCGCGCCCAGATAGAGATCGAGATGGCTGGCGGCGGCACCGTCCGGGCCGACGTCGCTTTCTTCGGCGAGCACTATGTCGTTGATCAGTCGCGCCGCCTCGGGGTCCTGCGGCGGCAGCCAGGGCAAGTGCACGCAGGTCAGATCGCGCTGCAGACGCTTGACCAACGACATGAAATCCCAGACAGCGAAAACGTGAATCTGCATGAAGATCTGCAGATGGCGCCGATCGCAGATCGCGGCGAACAGCGGGTGACGCTCCAGACCTGTTCTGAGCGCGATGATTTCCTGAGTGAGTACTGGATCCTGAAGGTGACGCATGGTGTGCTCCTGGGTCTTGGCTGACAGAGATCGCCACAGGTTGCGGCGACGCGTTCCAAACAACGGCAGCAGCACGTCCGCACCGCGCACTGTGGCGCGCGGATGCAGCCCCCCGGGGCTACGGTCGGTATTCAGACCGGTGGACAGCCGGTCTGGAATCTCACATCAATCGTGCATCAGACCTGCTGATACAGCGGATAGAGATTGTTTTCCTCACGCTGGATGCGTTGTCCCAGCAGACCGCCCACCGCTGCGTATTCCCTGAGGAAGGACTGACGCATGCCTTCGTCGAAATCCAGGCGTTGGTAGCGTTTGACGAAATCGACGACTCCGCGCGCGATGGTATTCATTTCGCGTCGAAAACTGCGAATCAACTGCAGATTCTCATCGTCACCGGCCAGACTGTTTTCCACGTAATTGTAGAAGCGCACGTTTTCCGATATTACGTGGCTCTCCAGTGCCGTTTTGAATGCGATCAGCGTCGCCGGCAGCTCGCGGAATCGCCCCATCTCGGCCAGGCGGCCGAGCTGCTCGAACATTTCCACCAGATTATGGTGATCGTGTTTGAGTGAGGAGATCAGCGAGGAATCGTAACGCGGCACGCGTGGAGCAGGCATGCCGTTCAGTTGACGAACCGGGGTGTACCTGACCTCGGGCTCTTTGCTCAACCAACGCCGAATGGTGTCCAACATCGCCGGCCCTTCATGCCATCCAGCAGGGATGACTTCGAATACAGAACCTAGTCCTGTAACGAGAGGACGTAACCTGTAACACTTTACAGGTTCGACTGCGTCACACTATCTTGTCCAGGTCGCGTGATTATTTGGTGACGTTGCCATTTTTATACTATTCATATGGGCGCCGTCCTGCGTATTTCTGATTTACCGCGTTTGCCGGCCAGTTTAGCGTTAACTGGTTTACATGAACGCGTGGGGACTGCGCCTGTGCACGCTTGCGGCTCGCTGTGTCGGTCATGGAGTGACGCCGCGTGGAGTGCTACCGAGTGGAGTGACGCCAGTCAGCAACATTTCAAGTTGCGGCTGGCGGCCGCTTTCGCCACAGTCGCCAGATGGTCACGATGTTGGCAATGGCGATCATCACCTCAAGCGCGGTGCCGCCGATCGAGCCGATCAGGATGGTGTTGATCAACCACAGCATGGTGGAGGTCAGCAACACCAGACGCATCGCGATACCCTGAAACAAAAACAGCGCCAGGGTGCCGATGCTGGTCGCGATCAATGGCAGCCAGTCGGTCCAGACATGCACCAGCCAGGGACCGATGGCCAGGTTTAAGGCGACGATCACGAGCGCCAGTCGCAGCGAACTCGAGTAAAGCGAAAGCGCGGTGCGCAGCAATGCGATCAGCGCACTCGCCATCGAACTGGTGGCCCCGAGCAGGGCGAAGTGGATTGCGTACGACAGTGCTTGCGCAATCATCACCTGCTTGAATCGACGATCGTCTCGCTGCAGAAAACAGACCACGCCGAGTACAAAGGCGAAGTACCCGGCGATTTGCGCAGCAGAGAAGGGATGGTCAAACATGGGCTGTAGCGCGAGACGCGCATTCAAGTGGCTGCGCATTCTGCGGCAATCGCCTGCGCTTGCCTACGCCCGACCGCGCCAGTTCATGGCCATAGCATTGCGCGAAGGATGTGGTGAGCACAGCCAAGCGCATCCCACGAATTTTCCAGACAACGTGGCGCGTGCGCTGTCGAGCGCAGGAAGCGCCGACATCACTCTGCTGTGACGTCAGGGTTCAAACAATGCCCCGGGCTGCCTCATGGCACCCCGGGGACGCGTCGGCGTCTTGCTGGTTTCGCCTGCGCCCGCCCAAGCGGCCCGGGCGGCAGTACAGACGACTGGTTACATCACGCCAAGCTCAACCACCCCCGACCTGGGAATAGCTCGGCGCAATGCCATCAGCGATGTCGCTACAGGTGGCCTGCCGCGTAATTTGGTGATAGAGGCCGCAACCCTGAGAAGTGAACCGGGATCGCATTGTGCAACCCCAGTCGGGACCAGCGCTCTTGGAAATCGGGCCGACAGTTCCACTTGTCCAGTATCGCTTGGTTACCGAATTCGGTGCCCATAGTCCGGTCGATGAGTCGATCACCGCAGCTTCCACTCGAATGTATTGCGGTGTGAGGTTGGGCACGCTGGGGCCAAAATCCACGCCTTCGTGGAGACTGGCGGTAACGGTTCCGTGGTCAACCATTCCCACTGTCACGTCAAAATCAGACTGTGCCCAGATGGCACGACAACCGGCCATCTCGTTCCCCACGGAGGTGTGCGCCTTGGCATTGCGCTCGCTGATGTCATTCAGGAACGCTTCGTTCGAGGTGATCGAGCGTAATGCAGCCAACACGGCCTTGGGTCGCTTTGAGCTCAGATGCTGGGTGGCGGTGACTATTTCCTGGCGTATTTCCCGAACCGCGGCGCGCTTTCCCGATTCACCAAAATTGATCTGATAGACCTCGCCACTGGCCGACCTGGATTGGTATACACCGTCTTCCGTCTCCGACCAGGATGCGTCGGCATGCTTCCTGAATTCCGTTTCGTTGCCAATTCGCGCAGCTTGTTCGACGGTCAACGCCCCATTGAAGTCCGCGGCCGTGGCCATATTGGCGGTGAGCGCGACTGACGCAAGCAAACAGCTAAGTAGTTTCATAGTGATTCCTGTTGAGATATAGCGATTTGATCAATCGTTGCGGCTTGCATGCCGTCAACTTCAGGTGCAAAGCTCCGTGCTGGTCGTGATCGATCGTGCCGACCGCGGAACACAACGGAGTTTCTGGGCGTCATGCAACGCCACGACCGGGCATTGGCGTCGCTGTGGCCAAGTAAGTCGCATCACTCACACTCGCGTCGGATGCAACGCAGCCACACCAATTCAATGGCAGGTCGGTTTGCCTTGCGGCGAAGCGAGTTGTGCTCGCCTCCGCTTCAATTACCCCTCTGTGCACGTGACGGTGCTGAGTTCGTGCGAGTACCCGAAGCCACGCATCGTCAAGTAGCAATCCACATCCACCGCCGCGCCGAGGCGGTAGCGGCGAATCCAAGGCCGACGCTGAACAACACCGCGGCAAGCATCATCTTCATAGACTTCATTTTGAGCTCCTGTGGGAATGGGTTGGGCGCAAACCGCGATCGGTGTGTCGAATCGGAAAGATTCAACACGGCGATTGCAGCGGCTCTATTAGGTACGCGGATTTGTCCATGCCCATCGCTCAGCAGCATCCGGAATTTTTTTGCGCCAATAAAAAGGGCTCCGCGAGGAGCCCTTCGTTTGCCGCAGGATTGTCAGTTCGGCAAGCGTTCCCTGTTCAAATTGCAGCGGTCACGATGGCGTTATCGCAGTGGATTTTCACGGCGTGCAGGATAGAGGCTCGTTCATGGTGCCAGTCGCCACTGCAGCCAATGCCGGCCGGTGCGCGAGACCGGCAACGCTTTTCGGCACGGGGCCTAAGACTCGCAGTTGAGCGGCTGCGTGGCAGTCCCCGACAGGCCATTTGCTGTAATCACGGTAAGTGTGAGATAGCCGATGCTTGGCGATCCAGGCCGCCATCGATTCTCGCATTTCACGACGATTGCGGCAGGATCCAGTGTCGTTAGCGATTTGATTTTCAGGACCGAGCTGACCGCCCAACTGTAGCTCAGGCCACCTTCCGCCGAGAGCGGTGCGCCTTCACAGGCATATTTCCCGTCACCGTGGTCCCAGCAAGCAATTGCTGCGATCGGCGGCGTATCGTGCGATTGGCACAAGGCGCTGGGCAACCCGAGCGGGCCGGGTCTGTTCTGGGAAACTCCGGGGCAGTTGAGCGGATCATAGTAATCGGCGCGCGCGCCGGCGGGGCACTGCATGAGTGCTCCGCTGCCTAAATTGCAAATCGGCGGCGGATTGCTGGGCGGGACACGCGGCGGCGTGGAACCTCCGGTTTGGGCGGCAGCCAAAACAGGAATAAGAGAGAGGAGCGCCAATCCTGCGATGGAAGCCAGAGCATGCAGCGGACGTTTAAGCATATGAACCTCGGTAGTGGAACGGAAGATGGAATCTCTCTTCACGCTTACGCGCAAAATCGAATAGGCATCGCTCAGCGCACAGACAATGCGGTGAATTGCCCGTTCACGGCGCGGCAATTTTTTGCAACTGGCAGGCAATGGATTGGGCGGCGCGACAATCAGCGATTGCCAGCGGCTTGCTGTTACAGATCGCGCGCATCGAATTCGAACCCGGAGCCGATGCCGCCGGCACGGATGCGGCGCACGGCACTTGGGCGTAAGCAGATGCCAGCATCTGCGCGATTTCGTTGCGTTCCGATTCTTCCAGTCGCGCCTGTTGCAGCCTCACCAAATCCCCAGAGTATATCTGCAGCGCGCGTTGCGGACTGCCGCTCCAGTTCAGGTAGTTGGCGAATTCGAGGCGAAAGAATCCGAGCGTCGGGTCGGTGGCCGGCAGATTGCGCGTGGCGTTACCCAGCGCAGCATCGAACTCTGCTTCGGCCTCGGCACTTTGTCCCGGCGCGCGCCAAAGCAGCGACCCAAGATTGAAGCGCGTGCGATAGCTGCGCGGGTGCGTCGGCCCGAGACTTTGTTCGAAGCTTTCGGCAGCCAGGCGGGTGTGTTTGGCGGCCTGTGCATACTCGGCGTTGCCGATGAAAGCCGCGGCAACGGCTACTTCGGCGCGACCGGTGAGCGCCGATGCGCGTCCATATCTATTCGTGATCTGATCGACCAGGGCCTGGCCCTCGCTGCGCATGCGTTCGGACTGCCCGGATATCTGCAGAACATCAAGCCGCGCCAGCTGCGCGCGAACCGACTGGCTATGGTCGGCTCCCAACTCGCGCTTCAATGTCGATATCAAGCGATCGAGAACTCCCAACGCTTCATCCGGTCGCTTCTCGCTAGCTAGAGCATCGGCCAGCATCAGGTGTGTGTGTACCCAATCGGCGTCTCGCGCCGCGGGGGTGCGTGCTGCGATGGAGTTGTTGAAGGCGCTGATCGCAGCATTGAACTGGGAGCGCTTCAGGGTAATCATTCCTTTGAGATGCCAATAGGTTGCCGCGTGTACGCCCATGGACGACAAGTTGCTGTCGACGATGCGCTCGGCCTGGGTCACCTCGTTCTGTTCTAGTGCGGCTCGTGCGGCCAGAATCTGCAGATTGATACGTGCCGGATCATCGACGGGCAACCGCGCCGCCACTGCAGCAGCTTCGGCCAACAATGCGCTCGCGGGCTCGACCATGCCCAGCGCAAGCTGCACATCGACGATATTGGTGGCGAGCGCCAGATAGTTTTCCGGCTGTGCCGCAGCAAGCGGTGCGATAGTCTGGCGCGAGCGCTCCAGAATCTGCCGGGCGGTGACATCACCACCTGCCAGTCGCGCCGGGTCCGCGGCGACGAAGGCATCCTTCATGATCGCCAGCGCACTCTGCGCGCGATCGCGCTGGGCGCGGATTGCGCGATTCTGCAGCACGATCAGAACAGCCGCCGAGACAATAGCCACAACCGCCAATCCAGCAAAAGCCACCGGCCAGGCATTGCGCTGCACGAATTTTCTGAATCGATAGCCGCCGCCGACGCCGGTGGCCAGCACCGGACGTTGCTGCAGAAAGCGTTCGATATCGGCGTCGAACTGCTCGGCACTCTGAAAGCGCGCTTGGCGTTCCTTGCGCAACGCTTTTTGTACGATGTTTTCGAGATCGTTCGCCAATGGCTTGCCCGCATTCCAGCCAGGCGCCGATGCGGTGCCGCGTGCGTGCAGGCGCGCCAGGTTCATCGGCACTGGCGGCAGAAGACAAACGCGCCGTTCCAGTTCAGCGGCGCTGATTCCGCTCGCATCGATCGCCGGACAGCCGCTGAGCAGTTCATACAGCAGCGCGCCTAGACCATAGACGTCGGTGGTTACATCCGCGATGCCACCGCGCAGTTGCTCCGGCGCGGCGGATGCTGGCGTGAACACGCGATCGATGGTTTGAGTGTCACCGGTATCGAACGACAGCGGCTTGGCGATACCGAAGTCGAGCAGCTTGGCCGCGCCCGCATCGGTGACCAGCACGTTGCCGGGCTTGATATCGCGATGAATGATCAGGGCGCGATGCGCATGCGACACTGCGGCGAGCACCTGACGAAACAACATCAGTCGCGCGCGCAGATCCAATGCAAGCCGGTCGCAGTGCTCGATGATCGGCAGACCCTCGACCAACTCCATCACTACGTAGGGTGTGCCGTCGGCATCGGTACCCGCGTCGATGAAGTGCGCTATCCCGGCGTGATGCAAGTGGGCCAGGATGCGGCGCTCATGCGAAAAGCGCTGGATCAGAGATTCCTGGACACGTTCGCGACGCATCAACTTGAGAGCAACCCATTGCTCAACCTCAGCGTCGCGTCGGCGCGCCCGAAACACGCGCCCCATGCCGCCGCTGCCGATTTCCTGCACCAGCTCATAGCGGTCGATGCAGCGGCCAACCCAGGCCGCATCGCTGTCGGCCTGCAGCGTGGCGACAGTCAAGGACAGCGGGCTGCGGGTTTTCTTACTGGCCAATCGCGTTTCATACTCGAGTAAGCCCAGCACCTCGGCGAGCAGTTCGGCGTCATCGGAGCAGGCTGCGTAAACGAAGTCGACGCGCTGATCGGCCGAACGCTGCTGGGCATCGGCGAATAGATTCTGAATCCGACGAAAGCGCTCAGCTGGCATCTTGAATCTGTGCCGCATCCAGTTCGCGCGCCAACCAGGTCCGTGCAAAGCGCCATTGGCGCCCGACGGTGGCGGCCGAGCTGCGGCAACACGATGCGATCTGTTCGGCATCCAGCGGCGTGAACAGTTTCAGTTCGACCACGCGCGCACAGTCTGGATCGAGCGCCTGCAATTTGTTGAGCGCCTGATCAACGGCAATCCAGTCGATGACTGCACCCTCCTGTCGCAGGGCTTCATCATCGGCGGAGTCGACATCGACAAAAAGCTTGCCGCCTCCGCGTTTTTCGGCAAAACGCTCGCGCAGATAGTCGATCACCACGCGTCGCACTACGGTGGCCGCAATCGCAAAAAAATGTTCGCGGTTTTGCCAGCTGACGCCCTGTTGTTCCTGCAGTCTGAGGTACGCCTCGTGCGCGAGATCGGTTGCGCTCAGCGTCAAGCTGGTGCCGCGCGAGCGGATCTGGCTCGCTGCCACTTGACGCAGCAAGGGATACACCGCCTCGATCAGCGGGGATTCTACCGAGCGATCGCCCTGTTGCCAGCGCTCCAGCAGCTCGGTGATGGGATTGTCGGATTCTGTCATGGCCGCAATGGGAAAGCCCGCCGGTTGATGGTCGCATCGTAAACGATGCCCGCGCGAAAATCTGTCGGTGACGCGGTCCAGCGGCAATGTCGCCTTGTGTCCTTGCGTCGGAGAAAGAGCGTCCGCGCACAGCGCGGACCCACATGATCCCGCGTCCGCGCGCGGCGCGGACGCACATCAGGGATTGGCGGTCAATTTCAAAAGCCGCGCATTGCCACCATCTTCGAGCAGCCAGATCGCGCCGTCGGGTCCTTGCTCCACTTCGCGGATGCGCTGACCCATGTCGAAGCGCTCGGCTTCGTGTGCGTTCACGCCATCAAACTCAACGCGCACCAAAGCCTGCGAGGCGAGGCCCCCGATGAAACCATCACCCTGCCATTGCGGAAACATCGCGCCCGAATAGATGATGAAGCCGGCGGGTGCGATCACCGGTGTCCAACTGATCTCAGGCGCGTTGAATTCCGGACGGGTGTGGTGATCTGGAATCACCTCGCCGCTGTAATGGTCGCCATTGGAAACGATGGGGTAGCCATAGTTGGCGCCGCGTTCGATCAGGTTCAATTCATCGCCGCCGGCGGGGCCCATCTCGTGCATCCACAGTGCGCCTTTTGCATCGAAGGCCAAGCCCAACGGATTGCGGTGGCCGAGTGACCAGATCTGCGCCGTCACACCGCCCTGATCGGCGAACGGATTATTCGCGGGCACCGAGCCATCGTCGTTGAGGCGAACACTCTTGCCCAGATTCGACTGCATGTCCTGGGCTGGATCGAATTGCTGTCGCTCGCCAGAGCTGATCCACAGCATGCCGTCGGGACCGAAGGCAATGCGGTGCCCATAATGCCCCTGGCCGGAAACCTTGGGTACCTGGCGCCAGATCACACTGACCTGTTCCAGTACACCGCCACGATCACCGTCGGCGAGTGTCAACTTGCCGCGCGCGACCACGGCGCCATGCGTGTCGCCGGCGCCGGCTTCGGCGTAGCTCAAATACACCCAGCCAGTGGCAGCGAATCGTGGATGCGGCACGACATCGCCGAAGCCACCCTGCCCGCCGTAGTCCACTTTCGGCACGCCGCTGATTTCGGCAGTCTTGCCACTGCGATCGAGTACCTTGAGTGCGCCGCGTTTCTCGCTGATCAGTAGACGTCCGTCGGGTAGAAAACTCATCGCCCACGGTTCATTGAAACGGGCGACTTCAGTGATTGCGAATGGAGCGTTCGAGCGCTGTGCTGTTGGCTCGGCAGGGGATGCGGCTGGACCCGATGCCGGAGTGTTGTCGCTGCTGCCGTTGCACGCGGCGAACAGCGTGCAGAGTGAGAGGACGGTCAGATGTTTGATCATGGTGATACTCGCTGTGATGGAGATCGACAACAGGTTTTAGTCTACCGATGCGTGGGATCCGAATCCGACAAACAGCGCCCGACCATCACCCGGAAAATAACGATACGCACCGAATGCAAAATCTCCGCGCTCGGCATAGCGCCGATCGGCAAGATTCATCAGTCGCGCCTCGACCTGCCAGCGCTCGCCCAGCGCGCGCGACCAACGCAGATGCGCCAGCGTGTGACCCGGATAGCGCGCCTGGTTGCCGGCATCAAGAAAATAGCCGCCCTGGTGCACCAGTTCCAGTTCGAGGCGCCCTAAGCTTCCGGCATCGCGCGCAACGCGAGCACCGGCCAGCAATCGCGGTGCGGTGTCGATCTCGTTGCCGCGGGCAATGGCCTCGCCGGCGCTGAGCGCGCGATCAAAATCGTATCGTTGAATTGCATAGCTGGCATTGGCAGCAAACGACCAAGGCGCCTGCGTGTCCGTTCCGATCGCAAGTTCGAGACCCCGGTGGCGGGTGCGGCCATCGCTTTCGTTGAAGCCATTGGCATCGCGGAAAATGAAGTTACGCTTGCGCGCGGAATACAAGGCGCCTTCGATCCAGTAGTGGCCGATGCTGCTGCGCGCGCCAAGCTCAGCCATGTCCAGCAGCTCGCTGTCCAGATCAGCAACCTGTTGTCCGCGCTGCAGCCGGTACAACTCGCTGGCCTGTGGAAAACGGAAGCCGCGCGCCACGCGCAGCCACAGCTGTGCTGCATCAAAGCGATAGCGGTACGCCAGCTTTGGCGCAACTTGGTCAAATGAATCATCACGGTCCGCCGGACGATTGAACAAGCAGCCGCCGAAGCCGCAGGTGCTGCCGTCGTCGCGCGTATTGCCATCGAGTGCGCGATTGTCATAGCGATAATTCAGTCGCTCGGCGCGCAACCCCAAGTCGAGTTCGCCGCGCTCATGCAAGGCCCAGGCGTAGTCGACGAAAATGGCGCTTGATTCGCTGCGCGCGCGGTAGTCGTAATGGACGCCGGCCGGTCGGATCGCCTGTTGCTGCGCCGAACCTGTGGTCAATGGCAACGCCTGCCATTCGCGCGTCGCGCCATCGGCCCACTCCAGATCGGCACCGAAGGACAGGCGTCCATGGACACCGGTGTGATTGACCAGATTGAGTATGCCGACGCTGCGACTGCTGCCATCTTCCAGTGGCTGCCCCGGCGTGAAGTGCTGCAGAAACTGCTGCTGATCACGACGCACGTAAGGCAGAAGTTGTAGCGACCAGTCGGCGCCGAGTTGCTTGCTGTAACGGGATGCCGCACGCAATGAGCGCGCGTTGCGGAATGCTTCCGGATTCTGATTGCCTCTGCGCAGCAAGGTATCGCGATAGGCATCGCGTCCATTGATAAAGCCTGCCGTGTCCTGCGCCAGATCGCTCAACGACAACCAGCTATGCCAGTGTGCGTCACCGCGTTGCGCCTCGTGGGCCAGATGAATCTTGTGTTGACGATAACCCTCGTCAATGCGGAAGCTGCCGCTGTCGGTGCTGTTGAAACCCAGATACATCCCGCGATCCGCAGCTGCGGCCGACCAGGCGCCCTGCACGCGGTAGAAGTCATGCGCCCCGATCTCTGCAGACCATTGCTGCGCGGGCGTCGACAAAGGCAAGGGCGTGCGCAGATTGATCACGCCGTGCAGCGCGTTGGAGCCATGCAGCGCCGTGCCGGGCCCGCGCAATACTTCGACCGCCGCTGCCTGTTCGGTATTCAGTTCAAACAGATTGTTGATATTGCAAAAACCGGCGGGGCGGATCGGCACGCCGTTTTCGGACCACAGAAAGGCACCGCAGGCACCAGCGCCGGTCAAGACTGGGGAGCGAATCGCGGTGAGTTGTTCCTGGCCACTGCCGCGACTGATCCAGGTGCCGGGCACGCGCTGCAACAGCTCGTTGGGATGCGTCGCGCGGACCCGTTCGATGGTGGCGCCATCGATCAGCGTCGCACTGGCAGCTGCGGTATCGGGCTCGGCGCGCACAGTCACACGATCGAGCGTTGCGGGCACTGCCACGCGCTGCGCATCCGCGGTGTGCGGCGCGAGCATCAGCATGAGCGAGATCAAAGGCGACATGCAGCCATCATCGCCCAGAATGCAGAACAGCGGACATCCAGCGGCAGCAATTCTCCGGGAACCCTGTCCGCGCACAGCGCGGACCCACCACCAAACTTCGGTGGGTCCGACCTGCGGTCGGACGCTCTCCCCATCCAATGGCCCAGGTGTGACCCCTCCCCTGCCATCAGTCCCGATGACACGTGCTTATTCTCTATGTAAGCTATACCAGACATATTATCTGGTTTACCTTACATAAGGACATCTGCTGTGCTGCGCATCGCAAGCGTCATCGCCATTTCACTTTTGCTGGGTCTGTTGTTCACCGCGCGCGCCATGGACTGGCCGATTCGGCCAGGTTTCACCGGCTTTGGCCTGATGCTGTGGAGCGCCCTTGCCGTGCGTCACTACTGGCTGGGTCTGAAGCTGGCAGCGCCCGGATCGCCCGAGCGCAGCCTGTGGATTGGTCTGGCCACGACCGCAGTGATTGCTGGCCATCTGTTTGGCATGATTTGGCAAATCGGACCGCAAATGGAGCTGCATAGCCTGCAGACGCACGCGCTAGCGAGTGATAGCTGGACCTTGGTCTTGGGCGGCGCGGTGGCCTGGTGGATTGCGCGCGATCCCGACCCGCGCCAGGACGAGCGCGATCTGTGGATCGAGCATCAGGGTACGCAATGGGCTTACTACAGCCTGGTGCTGGTACTGATCGCGCTGCTGCTCGTGCTCGGATTTGGTGTCGGTGAAGTTACAGGGCGGATGTCGCAGCCAATGATCGCGCACTTGTTGATTGGCGCGTTGGTGCTCAGTTGCCTGGCGGCGAACGCGCGTCAACTGCACATCTATGCGCGCGGCCACCAACTGCAGACAGCTGACCAACCTTCGCCATGAGCGGCACGCCGCTCGGCAACCATTTGCGTCGACTGCGTTTCGAGCACGGTGAACTATCGCAGGACACGCTGGCGCGAGCGGTCGGCATTACCCGACAGACCATCATCGCGCTCGAAGGCGGCCACTACGCGCCGTCGCTGGAACTGGCGATGCGGCTCGCGCGGTTCTTCGGCAAGCGCGTCGACGACGTGTTTTTCTGGCGCGAGGCACCTGAACCAACGCGCCAGACCTGACCCAATGCCGCACGCCAACCGACTGGCAGAGCGGTTTATCGCGCCACAACTGAAAGTCGAATGACGATTGTCGCGAAGCCCGGTGCGGCCGCAAATTGGGCAAGATTGATCGCGGCCGGTTCCGCCCCTGCAACACTTCAACCCAGCCCGATTTGCCGCTACGCTCGCCGCTCACATCCGGGGCGGCATGATGTCGAAGGGAAGTCTGGTCTGTGTCGGCGTGGGCATGACGCTCGGCTCGCACATCACGCCATTGAGCCGCAGCTACATCGAGAAATCCGATGTGGTGTTTGCGCTCATGTCCGATGGCATCGTCGAACTCTGGGTGCAGGAAATGCACGCCGATGTGCGTAGCCTGCAACCGTTTTACAGCGAAGGCACTTCGCGTCTGGTCAGCTACAAGGCAATGATCGAGGCCATGCTGGTGGAAGTGCGCGCCGGCAAAAAAGTGTGCGGCGCTTTCTACGGGCATCCCGGCGTCTTCGCCTGGGTGCCGCATCGCGCCATCGAACTGGCCCGCGCCGCAGGCTTTGCCGCGCACATGGAGCCCGGCGTATCCGCCGAGGACTGCCTCTACGCCGACCTCGGCATCGACCCGGGCAAATACGGCTGCGCCCACTTCGAAGCCAGCCAGTTCATGTTCTACCAGCGCCGCATCGACCCCAGCGCCTACCTCATCCTCTGGCAAGTCGGCGTCGCCGGCGACCAGTCCCTCGCCCGCTTCTCCACCGGCGCCGCCTACCGCCAGGTCCTGGTCGACGTACTCGCCCGCGACTACCCGTTGGACCATGAAGTGATCGTCTACCAGGCGGCTACGCTGCCGATCCAGAAACCGAGGATGGAGCGCATCAAACTCTCCGAACTGGTTGACGCGAAAGTCGATATGCAGATCACCATGGTGATTCCGCCTTGTCTGGCCAAGGTACGTGATGAGGGAGTACACCAGCGCCTCGCCGAGTTGGCGCTGGCGGA
>JANMSL010000795.1:0-3447 GCA_031389245.1 Lysobacterales bacterium
CATATGGCAGTGAAACGCCCAGTCGCCTGGCACGGCCACAAATTCCAGATCCCGCGTCTGGCCAACACCGACGATCTCGGTGACCTCGGGCCGCCACAGGCTTTTCCGCCAGCGTCCGCCATCCGAACCAGTGACAAGAAACTGCACGCCATGCATGTGCATGGGGTGATTCCACATCGAGAGGTTGCCGATGCGCACGCGCACGCGTTCGCCGGTACGCGCGACCATTGGCTCGATCGCCGGGAACACTTTGCTGTTCATCGTCCAAAGATCGAAGTTCTGCATCACCGACGGATCCGGGCGATAGGTCCCGGGATGCAGCGCCCAGTTATGCAGCAGCACGACGTAGTCACGATCAATCGACTCTGCTTCGCCCTCTTTTGGGTGAATGACGAACATGCCCATCATGCCTACGGCCAACTGCACCATTTCGTCGGCGTGTGGGTGATACATATGGGTGCCGTGCTGCTTGAGGGTGAACTCGTAGACATAGGTCTCGCCCGGCTTGATCGATGGTTGCGATAAACCGGCTACGCCATCCATTCCGCTCGGCAGCAGAATGCCATGCCAATGCATGCTGGTATGTTCGGGCAAGCGATTGGTCAGGAAGATGCGTATGCGATCGCCTTCGACCGCTTCCAGTGTTGGTCCCGGTGTGGTGCCGTTGTAGCCCCAGCATTTGGCGCGGCTGCCTGGTGCAAATTCGTGCTCAATTTCTTCGGCTACGAGATGGAATTCTTTGACCCCATCGACCATCCGATGCGGCAGCGTCCAACCGTTGAGTGTGCGCACCGGGTTGTAGCGACCGTCGCGAGGAACCACGGGCGTCGGCTCTACGGATGGCGGCGATGTCAGCGCCGCAGTTGCCTCCGGCATGGGGTGGCCACGGTGATCCTGGCTGAAGGCACGCTGCGCAAACATCGCAATGGGCGCTAGCACGCCTGCGCTCGCCCAGCCAAACCAGTGACGTCGGGAAAGTTTCATGGGGTATCTCCGTGATCGTGTTGCTGCGGTTCGTTCTTGTCGTCTTGATCGGATTCAGCAGGTGGCGATCCAGGCGGAGCGTTGCTGTGGTTGGGCGACGGCATCGGCGTCTTGGATTGCGTCGGCATCGGCACTGGATGGCCGGCATGAGGGTCGTCAGTTGCTGCCGGTTCGGTAGCCATTGTCATGTCGTGGCCGGCGTGCGGATCGGGTACGGCGTCGGCTTTGTGCACTGGCATCTGATGACCGTCATGCGGATCAGGTACGGCAGGCTCGGTCGTCTCGCGCTGGGCAGCCTTGGGCGTCATGCCGTGCATCGAGTGGTCCATGGCCGCCGGCGTCGCAGCAGGCAGCAACAGGTCAACCCCAATCGTCGGCTCCAGCGCAACACCGTCATCCGGCAATCGACCCCCAACGACGCGACGCAAATCTGCACGCGCCGTCCAGTAGTCGCGTACCGCTTCGAGGTACTCCTGATACGCGTCGTATTCCTGCTGCTTGGCCAGGATCAGTTCGAAAACGCCTTTCAGCATGAAGTTCACCTGCTCCTGCGAGCGCGCGACGATGGCCTCGCGATGCGGCAGCAACAGCGTGCGGTAGCTTTCGGCGACCTGGCGTGTCACTGCCAGCCTTGCCAAGCCCAGGTGGGCATCGTTGTGCACCGCCAACGCCAGGCCATCGAGTCGCGCGCGCGCATCCATCAAAACTGCCTGTGCTCGCGTGATCGCGCCTTGGCCTTGATTGAAAACCGGCAGTTCCAAAGAAAGCGAGGGTCCGCGCAGAACGCCGCCTTCGACTTGGTTTTCGTGTTCGTATCCCACCTCAACGCTGCCCAACCAACGCCAGCGACGCGTCACCCCCAGCGCATCCTCGCGCAGGCCGACCTCGCGTTTGACGGCAGCCAGATCCAGGCGTTGATCGACAGCCAAACGCACCAGCTGATCGGCTGTAAACGCTGAAGCAGGCGGCGCCGCAAGTTGCGCGACCGTGGTCCAGCCAGCGTCCAGGGGCAAACCGATCAGGTTGGCCAGCACGGCGCGGGCACGAAGTTTGGCAGCGGCGGCACGCACGGCTGCGATACGCGCCTGGGCTGCTGCGGCAAGTTCCTGTTCGAGTTGCAAGCGGTTGATGTTGCCAGCGTCAAAAAACCGTTGTGCGAGCTCGGCCGAGTGCTCCGCAGCCTGTCCGACAAATTCGCGCATGGTGGCGACTTGCGTCGCGCTCACTGCTTCGAACCAGGCAATCTCGACCTCGGCGGCGAGATTCAATAATTCCGCAGCGACCGCATTTTGCAGGCGTTCCAACTCGGCTGCGGCGAAACGTTTGCGCGCCGGCAGCAAGAGTAGATCGGTAAAGCTCAACGACATACTGCGCGTGATCTGTGTGCCGCTGCCTGAGCGCGGATCGAGCTTGGAATAGCCGAAGCTCGGGTTGGCAATACGGCGGGCTTCTTCGAGTTCGGCACGGCCGATGCCAAGGCGGGCGTACTCTTCGCGCATGCGTGGGTTGTGCAGAAAGGCTTGCCGCACCGCCTGATCCGCGGACAGCGGTTCACTCGGGATATCGGGCGTGGCGTCGAACGAAATTCCGGGCGCTGTGCCGAGGCGCGCCTTGATCAGGTCATCGGTTTGGGCATAGCCGCGCTCGCGGGGCAGGCTGGTACAGCCGGCCAACGCGATCGCCGCCGCGAGCGTCGCAGCGGAACGAACAGGGAAATACATTTTGAAATCCTCGAAAGTGGTGCGCCGCAGCGTCGATCGACGAACTGCAGCGCCCACAACAAAATCAGGTGCGCACTGGCCTCAGACCGCGCACCCACAAAGAGCAGAGGAGATCAAACAGCCGGCGGGCGAAAAGGCGGCGTGTTCCGGGTTGCCGACACCCGGTCATAGAACACTGTTGCGGACGGAGCGGCAATCACTTGCGGCAGTGCCTGCGAACCCGCGTACAGCATCGCGTGGGGAAGCACACAGCCGCACTCGCAGCTGGTGCCGTCGCAGCAATCGCGCGCGACCGTCGCGGCCGAATCTGTGTCGCTGACTTCGCTCAGCGTGCGCGCGTCATGGTGGTGCTCTGACACGCCGCGCTGCGCATCCGTGGATGGGGTTACTGCGCTGTGTTGAGGTGCGCCGTGCATGCTGTGTGCGTCATGGTCCGCTGCACCCATCGCCCACGGCGCTACCACCCCGTTCAGTGCAAGGGTCAACATCAGCAGCAGGTGAAATCCGATTCGGGCCATGGTGTGGCTATTAGATTGCGCTCTGTGGCAGGAAGTTGCAACTCGCACGCGGCCCAGCACTTGTTCTGAACTTTTGCAAGGAATTGGCGTGCAGCCAATGCAATGGTCTGGACCTAGATCGTTGCGCGTGGGCTCGTTCTCATCCAGCTGAGTGGTCATCCATTTCTCGAGGTCGTCATCATCGTCGGCTGCGGTTGCGGCCCTGGGCAGGGGCAGTTACATAC
>JANMSL010000422.1:0-3948 GCA_031389245.1 Lysobacterales bacterium
CTGACGTTTCACAACGAAAACAAAACCAATACCGGACACGTTCGCGCTGGTATCTGCGCGCATCGATGTCAGGACGGCAGCCTGATTCATGTGGATATCGTGCGTAGCGATATTCGTTTTGGCAACGCCAAAGCGCACCTCGTGCTGGCCTACAACGTCTCCGACCGGCTACGCGCCGAGGCTGCGTTGATCGCCAGCGAAGCGACGTTGAGGCACGTGCTGCGCGACGTTGCCGATGGCCTGCTGGTGGTCGGCGCGGGCAATCGCATCTTGTTTGCCAATCCCGTTGCCAGTCAGCTGCTCAGTATTCCTGAGGTTGAATTGACCGGGAGCGAGGTACCCGAGGTGCTGCGTGACGAGCCGCGCGAAACCGTCGAATTGCGCGATAGACTTGGCGCCGTCCATCTGGTCGACCTGCACAGCAGCGTCACCCAATGGAATGGCGCTGCCGCGCGCGTGCTGATGCTGCACGATGTGACCGCGCAACGTGCCAGTGCCAAACAGTTGTTGCTGCTCGGTCGGGCTATCGAATCGACCAGTGATGGTCTCGTTGTGGTCGACATACGCAAGCGCGATCAGCCCATCATCTACGTCAATCCGGCATTTGAACGCATCACTGGTTACCTCACTGCAGAGGTCCTTGGCAAAAACTGCCGCCTCCTGCAGGGCGATGATCTGGACCAGCAAGGAGTGGTCGAGATCCGCGAGGCGCTAGCCAGGGAAGGCGACTGCACTGTGGTGCTGCGCAACTACCGCAAGGACAAAACCTTGTTCTGGAATCGCCTGACGATGTCTCCAGTGCGTGAATCGGGTACAGAAGTCAGCCACTACGTCGGCGCAATGACCGATATAACCGAACAGAAGCAGCTGGAGATCGAGCACCTCTATCTTGCGACCTACGACGCGGTGACTGGGCTGCCCAAATACGCTGGTTCGCAAGCGCGTATTGACGAGCTGATGCAGCACGCGCGCAGCGTGGAAGCGCGTGCGCAGAATCATCGGCTGGCTTTTCTGTTCATCGATCTGGACAAGTTCAATACGATCAATGACACCATGGGATTCGCCATGGGCGATGCGGCGTTGCGCCAAGTGGCCATTCGACTGCGCGAAATCGCGGGACTAGGCGCCGAAGTGTTGCGCTACGCTGGCGATGAGTTTCTGGTGGTCATCGGCGGCGTGGCCGCCGACGCCGATCTGCTCGCCCTGGCTAACTCATTTTGCGAGGCGATCGCCGAGCCCCTGCCGGTGTCGTCCATGGCAACGCTGTATCTGTCGGCGTCGGTAGGCGCATCGGCCTATCCGGATACTGGCTCGTCGATACTGGAACTCACCCGTCAGGCCGAAATTGCCACCAATCGCGCCAAACGCGGCGGCCGCAACAGCGCTTTCGTCTTCGGCCATGAGCTGCAGGAGATTCTGGGTGATCGAATGGCATTGGGCGGGCGCATGCGCGACGCGCTCAACAAAGATGAATTTCTGCTGCATTACCAACCCCAAGTCAATGCGCAGGATGGCGCACTCACCGCAGTTGAAGCGCTGGTGCGCTGGAACAGTCCTGAGTTCGGACTGCTGCCGCCGCGGCGTTTCGTTCCCATTGCCGAAGACAGTGGCATGATCCTGCAACTCGGTGCCTGGGTGCTGCGCACCGCCTGCCGACAATTGCGCAAATGGATGGATGAGGGCCTCAGCGGCTTCCTGGTCAGCGTCAATGTCTCTGCCGCGCAACTGCAGCGCGCAACCTTCGTCAGCGATGTACGCCGCACCATTGCCGAAACCGGGATTGATCCGGGCATGCTCGAACTGGAACTCACCGAAAGTGTGCTGATGGGTAATGCCGACCATGCCGTTGCACAAATGCATGAACTGAAGCGACTGGGTGTACATCTGGCTTTGGATGATTTCGGCATGGGCTATTCCAGTCTCAGCTACCTGCGCCTGTTTCCAATCGACAAACTCAAGATTGACCAGAGTTTCATTGCCAACGTTGCGCACGATGGCAACGACGCTGGGCTGGTCAAGGCCATGATCGCCATGGGCCACCACCTGGGTTTGCGCGTAGTTGCCGAAGGCATCGAAACCGCGGCCCAGGTCGGTTACCTGCGGCGCGGCCATTGCGATGAATTTCAAGGACACTATTTTGCCCGAGCACTGAGCGCCGAGGAAATACCGGATCTGATACGAAAGCGCTATCTCTTGCCAGCGACGCAGGCAGAGGATGTGCACGTGCGCACTCTGTTGATACTGGACGACGAAGACAATATCCGCCGTTCACTGACGCGCCTGTTGCGCCGCGACGGCTACCAAATTCTGGTCGCCGCCAATGCCGCAGAAGCATTCGAGCTATTGGCCACGCATCGGGTGCAAGTGATCCTTTCCGATCAACGCATGCCGGGTATGAGCGGCACCGAATTCCTTAGCCAGGTCAAGGAAATGTATCCGGACACCATACGCATGGTGCTGAGTGGATTTACCGATCTGGCTAGCGTTACCGAAGCGATCAACCGCGGCGCAATCTACAAGTTTCTGACCAAACCCTGGGACGATGAGGCGTTACGTGCCCAGGTGCTTCAGGCATTCCGCACGCATGAACTTGGCAGCGGAAGTTGAAGCATGAAGCTGTCCGTTGCGCTGCACTGCCGTGTGTGGCCAATGACGCTTGGCGTCGTGACCGGCACGTTTTACCAGAAGCGCGCGCGCCGCAGCGATGAATAGCCCGGGCTCGGATGCGCCGCCACCTCGAACGAAGCGAGCGCAGCGATCCAAGCTGGTCCGTGGAATATCCGTGCTCGGCTCGGCGCTATTGACACTGGCATTGACGATTACCATCGTTTCGTTCTGGAGCCTGCTGTCTGTCAGCGCGCGCGCGATAGGCATCGGCGCAGCGCTGGCGCTGCTCGGCTATGCCGTGTTCAGCGGCAGGCCACTATTCGCTCGGAGCGTCATTGATGCCCGTGACCAACGCGAAAGGATCTGGATGCCTCTGTTGGCGGCTGGCATCGTCATCATCGGCTCCATCATGGGCTGGGATGCCACACGTAAGCAGCTCGCCCAGAGCCAGGACGAGCTAGGTCGACTGCACCTATTGAGCGTTGAACAGAGCCTTGACGCCGCGCTGCAGAATCGTTCTCGGGCACTGCAGCGATTGGCCGAGCGCCTCGCCAGAACCGCCAGTGCCGTGAGCGAGCAGCAACTTCATGACGAACTCGCGACCGAGTCGGCGCGTTACCTGCGCGACTTCCCCAGCCTGCAAGGCATCAGCTGGCGTGCCACGGACTTCAGTGGGCATTACCTGATCTCGCGCCCGCACAAGCATCGAATGCGCGAGCAATCAGAGTTGGACAAGCACTGGTCAGAATTGCTGAGCGCAGCGCGCGCGACCCGAAGCCAGCAAACGTCACAAGCGGTGCACCTGGGTGACGGTGATGCGGGCATCCTGTTTGTGTTTCCGGCAATGTTCGAAGGCGAGGTTTTCGGTTACCTGCTGGCAGAAATCGCATTCCCGCCGCTATTTGCCCAGTCCCTCGATCCGGTGGCGACGCCGGTGTCCATGCGCATTCTGGATTCAGGCAAGCTGATCTATGCGCGCGGGAATTTCGACAGCGCACCGGTCTTTCGTGCCCTGCTGCCTCCGCGACTGGGCGCGATGCGCGTTGAGTTTGGTCAGTCCGAGGGCGCCGGCTATCGCTACCTGCCCGAGTTGCTGTTGCTGGCCGGAATTATCATGGGCGGAGTGTTCGCCATCGCCCTGCATTTCGCGGCACTGTCGCGCGAGCGCGCGCGGCTCGCTTCGGCAATGCGCGAGGATGTCTTGCTGCAGATGGCCGAGCGCGAGCAAGCTCAGGAAAAGGTGCGCGAAATTGCCGACGAAATGCATGCAGTGCTCGATAGCACGAGTGATGCGGTCTACTTTCTCGACAACGACTGGCGCTTCGCGTATCTCAACGCACA
>JANMSL010000027.1:0-7957 GCA_031389245.1 Lysobacterales bacterium
CGCGGGACCCGACCTACGCTCTGGATTGATCAGGCAACGCTACTGGCGTACATAGAACGCGAGTTGGCGCTTTCCATGCATGCCCGGCGTGGTTGCCCGGGCGCTGGCGTAGCCGGCCTGGCTTTACAAAGGCAGAGCCAAATCATCGAGCATTGATTTCAGGAAACGCGCGGCTTCGCCGCCAGTTGCAGCGCGATGATCGAAGGTCAGCGACAGGGGAATGATTTTGTGGGTCTCGATGCCGCCCATCACTGGCACGACCTGATGCCGGCCGCGACCAGCGGCGATGATGGCGACACTGGGTGGCACGATGACTGGCGTGGCGTAACGTCCAGCGAACATGCCGAAGTTGGACAGCGAGATTGTGCTGCCCTTCAATTCATCGCCGGCAATGCTGCGGTCCATGACTTGATCGCGCAGGCGATTCACCGCCGCGCGGATACCGTTCGCATCCAACATATCGGCGTTGCGCAGCACTGGGACAAACAGGCCGTCATCGGTGTCCACCGCGATGCCGATGTCGACACGGCTGTGCAGGGTTCGGGTGGCATTTTCCATATCGAACCAGGCATTCAATGCCGGCATGGTTTTGGCCGCGGCGACGATTGCCCGCACCAGCCGAGCGGTGATGTCGGTACCCGGTAGCCAAGCGTGGATGTCGGCATCGTCGCAGAGCGTGGTGGGCACCACACTGGCATGCGCAGCCGCCATGATCCGCGCCATATTGCGACGCACACCGCGCAGCTGTTCGGGTTGTCCCGACATGGTTACCGTTGGCGGAGCGGTGCGAACCGGGCGCGGGATGGCCGGTGGTGGGGTTGGGGTGGTTGATGCTGGCACCGCGGCGGGTTTGATCATCGCGGCTGACGCCGCTCCCACAGGTGCGGCGGCTGACGCCGCTCCTACAGGTGCAGCAGGTGGTGCGGACTTGACGTCCTGCAGGCTGACGACGCCATCCGGCCCGGTGCCGCGGATGCGTGTCAGGTCGACGCCGAGCTTCTTTGCCAAAGCGCGCACGGCGGGCATCGCCTTGACGCCACCGATCGTGGTTACCACG
This sequence comes from Lysobacterales bacterium, assembly GCA_031389245.1. Lineage (GTDB taxonomy): Bacteria > Pseudomonadota > Gammaproteobacteria > Xanthomonadales > Ahniellaceae > 0-14-3-00-62-12. Next base: position 1,058 of record JANMSL010000027.1, read on the forward strand.
TCACTGCGCACTTCATTGCTGCTTTGCATCGCGCCAACGACAGTGCCCTCATCAGTGCGCGTCGCGACTGTCGCGGGAATGGCCGGGAGCGGTACGGCAGTTGCTTGAGCCGTTGGCGCGACGTCAGCAATCGCAGCGGCGGGCTTGGCGCCATGATGATGCCCGGTGCTTTCGACGTCTTTGCGTTGCGGAAGTTTTGCATCGAGTTCCACTTCGACCAGAGCGCCCCCGGTGTCGATCACCGATCCGGCCTTGCCATGCAGTTTCACCACGCGCCCAGAGAATGGCGATGGCACGTCCACCACCGCCTTGGCGGTTTCCATCGATACCAGTGCGGCATCGAGCAACACCACATCGCCCTCCTGAACATGCCATTCGACAATCTCGGCATCGGGCAGGCCTTCACCAAGGTCGGGTAAAAAGAAAGTCTTGATCTCGCTCATGTCTCATCCTCCGGCTTTGCAGATCGCGGCACGCAGCGTAGCTTGGTCAGCGATAACGCAGAGTGTTGCGCGCCGCGGCCACAATCTTTTCGGTGCTGGGCAAGTATTTCATTTCAAGTCGGAACAGCGGCATCGGCACGTCATAGCCAGTGACCCGTTCGACCGGTGCCAGCAGATCGAACATCGCCTTCTCCGCCAGCTGTGCGGCGATCTCGGCGCCGACGCCGCAGGTCCGCGCAGCCTCGTGCACGATGACACAGCGCCCGGTTTTCTTGACCGATTCGTGGATGGTGTCGAAATCGAGCGGCTTGATCGTTGCAACATCGATCACTTCGACGGATATGCCTTCGGTAGCGAGTTTTTCAGCCGCCTCCAGTGACTCTTTCACATGTGCCCCCCAGGTCACCAGGGTGACATCGCTGCCGTCGCGGATAACGAAACAGACATCCAGCGGCAATGCCTCGCCATCGTCAGGCACCTCTTCCTTGTACTGGCGATAGATGCGTTTGGGCTCGAAGAAAATGACCGGATCGGGATCGCGGATCGCTGCCAGCAGCAGGCCATAGGCACGCGACGGGCTGCTCGGAATCACTACGCGCAAACCGGGCAGATGCGCGAACATCGCTTCAGGCGCTTCGGAGTGGTGCTCAGGCGCACGAATGCCGCCGCCCCAGGGCGCACGCAGCACCATCGGGCAGGTGACGCGACCGCGGGTGCGATTGCGCATGCGCGTAGCGTGACAGGCAATGTGATCGATCATCGGGTAAATGAAGCCGTCGAACTGTGCCTCCGCCACTGGCCGCATGCCCTGAAATGCCATGCCTACCGCAAGCCCGGCAATCGTGGTTTCATCAAGCGGGGTGTCGAGTATGCGGTCCGAGCCGAACAGCGCGTGCAGTCCCGCTGTGGCGCGAAACACGCCACCATTCACACCGACATCTTCGCCCAGCACGATCACGCTCGGGTCGCGGCGAATTTCATAAGCCAGTGCCTGGGTGACCGCTTCGATCAAGGTGATTTGCGCCATCAGCGATTCTCCCAGCGCAGTGCTTGGGCACGCTGCTCGCGCAGATCGTGCGGCAATTCGGCAAAGAGATAATCGAACATCGCTTCCACCGGCTGCGGTTTGGTGTCCAGGTAGGCGTTTACTTCGGTGTCGACTTCCAGCCCACACTTTGCCTTCCAGTCGATCTCCTGCGGTTCCGACCAAAGCTGGCGCGATTCGAGATAGCGTCGCAGGCGCAACAACGGTTCTCGCAGCCAGGCGGATTTGACTTCGTCTTCCTCGCGATAGCGCCGGGCATCGTCCGCCGTGGTGTGATCGGCCAGCCGATAGGTGACCAGTTCCACGACGCAGCCGCCATTGCCAGCGCGTGCCTTGGCGATTGCCGCCTGCATCACCGCGACCACCGCGATGATGTCGTTGCCATCGGCCTGGATGCAGTCGATGCCGCCCGCGATACCTTTCTGCGCCAGCGTCAGCGCACCGGTCTGTGCCGATCGCGGCACCGAGATCGCCCACTGGTTGTTCACGATCACGCCGATGTAGGGCAGCGCATAGGCACCGGCGGAATTGATCGCGCCGTAGAAATCGGTCTTGCTCGAACCACCATCGCCGACTACGCTGACTGCCACGCGTGGTTCCTTGCGCAGCTTGAAGGCGAGCGCGGCGCCGGCGGCGTGCAGGCACTGCGTCGCAATGGGCACGCACCAGGGCAGGTCGTGCTGGGGGCCGTCGAAGTCGCTGCCGCGTTCGTCGCCGCCCCAGTACATCAATACATCGCGCGGCTTCACACCGCGGTAGAACTGCACGCCGTATTCGCGGTACATCGGGCAAAACACATCTTCCGGCCGCATTGCCGCACCAATTCCCACATGCGCCGCTTCATGGCCCAGGCAGGATGCATAGGTGCCGAGTTTTCCGGTGCGCTGCAGCGCCACCGCCTTGGCATCGAACACACGCAGAAAACTCATGCGTTGATACAAATCCACCAGCTGCGCCCCGTCCTGCGCGAACTCAGGCAAATCCTTGCGCGTAGGCTTGCCATCGGCATCGAGATACTGCACGTATTCGATTTGAAACGTCGCCACTGTACTCGGCGTATTCATTGAGATCGATTCTCCTTGCCGCGCCCTCCCTGCGGAGGCGCGAATCCACTTGATAGCAGCTTGCGATCCCCGACTTCAAGCGCCCACGCAGGACAGTGCGCAATGCGCAGTATTTTCAAACGCGTGTTCGTGCGTAGGTACGGCCGCCGCTGACAAAACAGACCCGGAAAATCAGATCGGGCGCAGAGGTTTTCACCAAGTAACAATGGGCATTTTGTATGCATTCATACGTATGGATCGTTGCTTGCAACGCGGGTAACTTTGTGCTCAACGGCGATGCCGGTTTGCGCAGGAATTCACGGTCAGCACCGAGGATGCAGCAACAAGCCAGCCGCCCTTTACGAGGAGCGTGTCATGCCGAGAATCATGCTGGTCGACGACGAACGCAACGTGCTGAGCAGCTTGCGACGAACCATTCACGCCATGCCATCGAACACCTTCGAAGGAGAGACCAGCATCGAGACCTTCGATATTCCGGAGCTGGCGCTGGCACGCGCGGCCGATTGCGAATTCGATCTGGTGATCTCCGACTGGCGCATGCCGTCGATGAACGGAATCACCTTTCTCAGTGAGCTGATTCAGATCCAGCCCAACATCGCGCGCCTGGTGTTGAGCGGGTACGGCGATTTTCTGGCGGAATTGAGATCGATCAAACGCCTCAAGATCTTTCATTTCATCAACAAACCGTGGGACAACGACGAACTGAAGACGCTGATGTGCCAGGCGCTGGAGCACCGTCGCCTGCTGATGGAGAATCAGCGGCCGTCCGGCAAGGAACTGAAACGAGAGAGTCGTCTGGGTGAAGTCGAGCTTCGGCGACTCGATCAACAAGTGTCGGCATCCAGCTCAAAGAGACGCGAGTTCTCGTTTATGAATCCGATCGAATTACGCAGCTAGCTCACGCAAAATGTTTTAGTGGTGGGCGTCAGGGCTTGCCGGGTGAAACCTGGCCCTGACGCCGACCGTTTCAAATGCTCATGCGTCGCGCTGCTCTGGCAAAGTATGGCCGGTTAGCGATGGTCTGAACAAGTCACCACTTTGTTTTCGCCACTCTGCCTATTGCTTGCCAAACCCCCGCTTTCAACAGCGGAGCTGGTCGATTTCAACAGCGCAGCTGGTCAACCTGGGGTTTTTCGCCCCCTGACTCAGCGGGCTATCCCGGCTCCGGACTTGTTCAGGGGTTCCTTGGTTGGTGGCAGCGCTGGTGCAACTTCTCGGATTGGCGACGCATCAATTCTCGAACGAGTTTTTGAAAATCGTGCTTGAGGTAAGCGGCACACTGTCGGAGTAGGCATCGAAGTTGAGCGTGCCATCGGGATTGTCGCCCGTCGAATTGGACGTGTCGCCCCACACCGGGTGCAGTTTGCCGCCGACAAACGCGAGACCCATGTAGTCACCAAATTCAACGCCAGCGCCGTTGGAAGTCGAAGCGGCGTCACCGGTCTGGACGTTTGCCGTGAACACCGGAGTGGCGGTCGGAGTCGCGATCGCACAATACAGCTGCATCGAGCTATTGGTCGCAGAGTTGCGCGCGTCGTGCCAGCAAATGCCGACATTGCCGCTGGTCGGATCTATCGCGATTTTGGGCAGAAACTGGCTGCGTGTAGTCGTATCGTCGTTCACCTGGATGGGCGCGCTCCAAGCCGTCCCGTTGTTGTCCGAAAATCGGACCAGAATGTCCAGGTCGTCGCTTTCGTCATTGGTCTCTTCGGTGTAGACCATGTACAGACGGCCAAAGCGCGGGCTTGCTGGGCTGGAGTCATAGGCCAGGCCAGCTTCGGAGTCGACTGAGCGATTGTTTTGCGCCGGAATGAAGTCGAAGCCGCCGACATTGGTGGCGGTCACTGTTGTAGCAGCGCTCCACAGACCGGCGCCAAGTCCGTCGACGTCTACATTCATGCGCAGATCGGCTGGCCCCTCACCGCCCGACGGGCTTTCACAGACTTGCACCACTGCGCCACTGGGAGCGATCGCAATATCACCGAAATTGCAGTCGGAAGATCCGATCGATTGCACGGCGCTGAATGCGCTGACCGTGCCGAGGCCGGTTGCCTGCGCGCCGCGTGCGACGATATCGCCGTCCTGGTTCCAAACCACCCAAACGGCGGCGTTGGCTGCAACGCTGGCTGCGACGACCGTGGGTTGATCGACCGAGCCGGCAAAGTTCCCGATCTCCGAAAAGGTGCTGCCGCCATTCGTGGAAAGCAGGGTCACGATCGCGTCCAGGCTACCGTTGATATAAGTGACATAAAGATTGCCGAAGCGGTCCCACGCCAGTGTCGGATCGCAGCACGAGTTCTGGCCCTGTCCGGGGTCGCCATCGGCGATCGTCTTGTCGGCGGGGTCGGGATAACCCCAGGTCAGTCCACCATCGCTGGAAAATGCCGCGAACAGGCCTGCACTTGATGTATTGCAGGACTGGAACAGACGCTGCGTATTGGTCGGATCGATCACGATCGCGCATTCGTTGTCATCGCCGGATTTTTTGCTCGCATTGGTATCCGACGTGCCAGCGGCCCTAAACGCATCGGGCAGCGTTGCGGCGGCTGTTGCACCATCGCCAATTGCGGTGACGGTGGGTGGTTGCAACCAAAGCCCACGGTTTGCGCGCCGTGCTTCGGTTTCTGCCAATACCAGTGCGTCGGCCTGACCCTTGATGGTGGGCTTGTAGTGCACGTTCGGGACGCGCAGGGCGAAACCAGCCTTGAGTAATCTGACACCGACGTCGTGACCATCGACGAACAGCTGCGCAACCATTTCTCCATTCTGGTTACGCGTCATCACGCGTACGCGTATCCGCTGGCCTTGCAGCAACTTCACCATCATGCGCTTTGCATCCGCGGAAAATGCACCGCTGTCGGGCGCGTCGACACCGTAGAGTCGGACCTGATAAGTCCCGGACGCGTGCTTCACGGTAATCAGATCGCCGCTACTTACCTTGCTGACCGTGCCATACACACTGCGCGCCTGGGTGAGCAACGAAGTAGTCAGCAAAATCCCCAAAAGCAGCCAGCCCGTTGGACTCGATAGGCGCGATGACATGTTTATTTCTCCCGAGCCTGGTGCTGTGCTCGAACCAGTGCGGCTGTTGAAGACGTAGCTGTTGCAGAATACTTCGTATGGAAAACATTGGCATGCCAAAAACTTTAGAAAATAGCCGCGCTAAGGCGCCTCTCAACAAATTCGGAGCCTAAATAGCCCCCTAGGTCAGGGAGCGAAAAACTACAGTTTTTTAGGGTGTGGCAAACGACAAGCTGTACAGCGCAGACGAAGTGCTGATTTATTCGGACTTTCTTTAACCGATGGCGCCGCGCTGCGATTTCCAATGCTCATGCCAGGCCTGGAACATCAGCACATTCCAAAGGTGCGTGTGCCACTTGCGCTCGCCGCTGAGAAACTTGCGCCACAGTCCATGCACGATCCCGGCGTCGAAATAGCCCTCCGCCGACAATCGCTTTGGGTCCAGCAACGCGTCTGCCCAATCACGTAGGTCGCCGCGCAGCCACGCTGATACCGGAGCACCGAAACCGCGTTTGTCGCGATCGACCATCGTGTCGGGCAGGTAACGCCGCAGTACCTGCTTCAGCAACACTTTGCTATTGCCTTGATGCAGCTTGTGCGTCAGCGGCAGCGACCAGGCAAATTCGGCCACGCGCCAGTCCAGCAGCGGGGCGCGCGCTTCCAGACTCACGGCCATACTGGTGCGGTCGACTTTGCACAACAGGTCTTCGGGCAGATAGACGCTGAAATCAACCAGCATCATCGCATCAGCTGGCGTACCGGCGCCGTGCAGCGGCTCGGCTTGGTCGTAACCCGTCGCGGGTAGACGCGCGCCCGGTACCGCTGATTGCGGATCGCGCCAGCGCGAGATGCGATTACGGTATACGTCGCCAATACCGCGCGCGCCCATCTCAGCGGCCAACGCGGCGAAGGCGCCGGTGCGCGAGGCTTCGCCATGACCCTGCGCGATGCGCGCGAACCAACGTCGCAGTGGCGCCGGCACCCGTTGCTGCCAGCGCAAATTGCGCATTGCGCGTTGGTAGCGTTTGTAGCCGAAGAACAACTCGTCGCCACCATCGCCCGACAAGGCCACCGTGACCGCGCTGCGTGCGAGCCTGGCAACCAGTGCGGTCGGTACCTGTGATGCGTCGGCAAAGGGCTCATCGAACATCGCCGGCAACGTGGGCACGATCGCCAAGGCGTCGCTGCCACTTACGTACAGCTCGGTGTGCGCCGTGCCGAGGTGCTTGGCAACGGCATGGGCCAAGGGTGCCTCGTCGTGGTGCGAGGCTTCAAAGCCGATGGTGAAGCTGCGCACCGGACGTGTGCTTTGCACTTGCATGAGTGC
>JANMSL010000038.1:0-3794 GCA_031389245.1 Lysobacterales bacterium
TGAGGCTCGTCCTATACGCCTCAAATCGGCATGCTGTGATCGTGGGGTTGGTTTTCACGCGCCACGGCGGTTCACACCAGCTCCAGATCAGTAGTGCCGATTTGAGGCGTATAGGACGAGCCTCAATGATGAGGGCCGGAGATGTCGCTGTCGTGGGACTCGATGGGCGGGGGTTTCGTCATGCCTGCGTTCCCGACAATCCCCGACAAATTTTCTTCGGTTCCTTTCGGGATTCTTCGTGCTCGTCATCTTCTGCCGGATCGTTAAGGTTGTGGCAGGATGGGCAACATCAACCACTTGAGGTGTTTGTGGAACGTCGTGCATCGCTCGCCAACTTCAGTTTCCGTGGGTTCGAGTCCCGCCACTCCCGCCATTTTTCCCGCATAAATCCAGAATGGGGCTATGCAGTTGACTCTTGTGGTTTTTCCTCTCAGTTTCGGTGCGTGCAGGACTATCCGCAGACAGTCCTCGAATTCCGGGAGCGCTTCGCGACGGAGCAAGGGTGCCGGGATTACCTTACCGCGCTGCGTTGGCCCGGTGGGTTTATCTGCCCGCTCTGCCGAGAACCGAACGGGTGGAACATGCAGCGAGGTCTCTATTGGTGCCGCAACTGCGGCTACCAAGCCTCGCTCACCGCAGGCACGCTGTTCCATGACACGCACAAGCCGCTGCGCCTTTGGTTTGAGGCCATGTGGTACCTGACCAACCAGAAATCTGGCGTGAGCGCTTTGGGGCTGCAGCGGGTTCTTGGACTGGGTAGTTATCACACTGCCTGGAACTGGTTACACAAGCTTCGCCGAGCCATGGTCCGCCCGGGCCGGGATCGACTGAGCGGCATGGTCGAGGTCGACGAGATCTTCATCGGTGGGGAGCGTCCCGGAAAACGCGGTCGTGGGGCGGCTGGAAAGGCGCTGGTGTTGCTGGCCGTACAGGAGGCCGAACACGGTATCGGCCGGATCCGCATGTGCCGAGTAGCGGATGCTGCGGGCGAAAGCCTGGAGCCTGCGGTGTGGGCTATGGTCGAACCCGGGAGCATAGTGCGCACCGACGGGTGGCGCGGATACAATGGACTGACCGAACTGGGTTACCAACACGATGTCGTTCGAAAGAGTCCTGAACTAGGCGAGAGCCTACTGCCGTTAGTGAACCGTGTGGCCTCACTGCTCAAGCGTTGGTTGTTGGGCACGCACCAGGGAGCGGTCCAGCACTCCCACTTGGAGTACTATCTGGATGAGTACACCTTCCGATTCAATCGTCGGACCTCCAAGTCACGTGGCTTGCTCTTCTATCGCTTGCTGACCCAGGCGATGGACCTTGGGCCTGTCATGGAGAGACAGCTCAAGGCATCGACCCATGGCTTGTGAGCGCCAAAAGCCACAAGAGTCAACTGCATAGCCCCATTGGCTAATAACGCAGTCAAAGGCGGCTATAAGTAGTGTCTGGCAGGAAACTGGCACTTTTCAAGAATTGGCGAGTACCAAAATGACCTAGAGCGGAGGCAAATCCACAAATCTCTTTGATTTTCGATCTCCCAGCCGCAAGATGACCCATTTTGCCGCTCCCATCGGCGACCACGCCGACAGTCCTCCCGCTTTGAGTGGAAGCGAGGACCGAGTGTCGCTATTCCAGGCGCACTTGCTCCGCCTCTGCTCGTCGCTGGCACGCTTGGATCTCGCGGCCGATCCTATGCAAGTTGTACGCTAGCACGCCGTAGCCCACGTACCGCTGAAAGCCCTCCAACCCCACGTCGAGGCACCGGTTCAGTCCGTGATGCTCCAACGCGTTGACCCCGCTCTCCACCGCACTGTGTGCATGGCGCAACGCCACAAATTGCTTTGTTCCTTCGGCCGCCATCTCCACCGAGTTCTTCTTACCCCGCTTGGGCATCACGACCATCGGGATGAACAATTCGAGGAGTTCTCGATCGCCCGCACAAGTGAAGCCCTTGTCAAAGCTGACACTCGCAATCGCTCCGGGGCCATAGCGGCCAAGTAACCGGTCGACCACTGGTACGCTTTGGGCCACATCCACGCCGGACGGCGTGTCATAATCCTGAAGAATTTGATTCTGATCGAACGTCGCCAACACCCGATGACCCAGTTCCACGTTCGGATGGAGCTTGCCCTTGGAGATCCACTCGGTATGCGGCTCGAAATACGAATGGGTCTTCTCGACCGCCGGGATCGTCTGGCCCTGTAACAACCGACGTTCCACCAAGTCGATTTGCTTGTCCAATCCAACCTGAAAATACGCCAATTGGTCCCAGTGATGCAACTCGGTCTCCTCACTGCACAGGCTCAACAGACTGGCGGCGATTTTCTGTGACAACGGCCGGGCCACCGCCAGGTACTCGCTGACGGCGGCGAGCAGGCGCTTCTCCTGATCCTTGCCACCGCTGCGCTTGGTCTGGCTGGCCACTCGCTCGGCGGCCTTGAAGCGGCGGCGCCAGTCTTTGAGCTTGCGCCAGCCGTCGAATTCGTAACCGTAGCGATCTTGGAATTTTTCGATCAAATCCAACGATTTGCGCCCGCAATCGAAGAGCAGGTTGAGATCGGTGGGGAAGTGCACATCGGTTTCGAGCACGTAACTGTCGGTCTTAAGTTCCAAGGGTGGCAGGGGCCCTCCTGTTGGGGCGAAGACCTGGCGGCTGGCGGCGGCTATCCGGGCATTGATCTCTTTGAGCACGACTTCATCGAGCAACGCCACATTGTCGCGGAGGGTCTGATGATTGAAGAGCCGGGCGTGCGCACCCCAAGGCTCACTGGCCACGCCGAGGATCTGGCGCAGAAGTTGATCGTAGTTGGCGAGGTATTCCAGACGATCCCAATCGGCACTCAGGCCCAGGCGGACAACGCCAAAGACGAGGATGTGCCACAAGTCCATACCCGTGCGACCGGTGGCCCGTTTGCCGTGAAGGACCTGGGCCTCGAGAATGGCGAAGATTTCGGCCTTCAGCAGCGGGGTGCTCCAGAGCCATTGGAGGCCTGCGAGAATGGGTGGGAGTTCATCGCGGCTGTGGAGCGGGAGTTGAACGCGTTCGATGGGGAGGACGTGAAGTTCGGGCTGGGAAGAAAAGCGTTGGCGCATAAACACAAATCAATTCTTGTAACGGGCTTACAATAGCAATCTAATGCTCTGTGTATGCAAGATAAAGAGTTAGAAAAAATGGAGGCCAGGCTCCGGGAAGTGCAGAGCGCCCTGGCGACGTTGGGACCGATGCGGCCGGGCACTTTGAGCCAGCAGTTTCGCCAACCCAAGACGGGCGAAGGGGCGTACTGGCAATTGAGCTACACCCACCGGAACAAGAGCCGCACGGAGTATGTGCGACCGGCGGAAGTGGCGGCGGTGCGACAGGAGGTGGCCGAATATCAGCGCTTTAAGGCGCTGACTGCCCGCTGGGTGGACCTGGCACTCGAACGGTCGTTGCGGCAGCGGGACCTGGCGCGGGCTCAGCGTGCGGCCTCTTGAATCGGTTGGACGCCGGGGTTTGCCGGCGGCGAATCTGGGAGTGGAGGGCACTCAAACGGCGCAAAAAATGGGTTTGCCAACGGCGGGGTGGCCAACATTCGCGGGGAGAATCGCGAGCAAACGCCTGTTTGGCGGGCATTTCAGCGTTTCCGCCCAGACACTAGTTACGCCTTTGGTGATAGCGAATGAACTCCAAGACATACTCGGGTGCTCGCTTCGGATTCGGCAAACTGCACGCAATCAACTGTCGAGCCTGTTGCAGGGTCAGCGCCGGTGCTTTTTTGTATTTTTGCCTCAGTCGTACCAGAAATAGCTGAGCCAGCGAC
>JANMSL010000071.1:0-3531 GCA_031389245.1 Lysobacterales bacterium
CGCATGGACGCGACATTTATGCGGTCACCGCGCCATTGGTAGTGGAGGCGATGCAGCGCATTGACGATGGACGCTGCACGGCGACCGGAGTGGTCGCACCCGGAGCAGCCTTCGATGCAAGAAACTTTCTCCAATCTTTGCAGGAAGTGAATCTCACCTTGCCGAAAGAGTGATCGTTACGCGGATTTTGTTGAGCTTGGCAAAACGAAATAGTTCGACGACTCGAACGCGATCCGCATCCAGTTCAGCCCCAAAGCCATTCGTAGCCGACCGCAAAATCCCCATTTGTGCGTCGGCTATTGCGCACGTATTGCGCCAGGTTGAAGTGCCAAGGCTTTCAGTATCCGCGTCGGTTGACCGTTGTCATCGCGTACTGCACAACCACTGTTGTAATCGTAGACCGCCCATGACCAACCATGGCGGTCGAAGGCGCTACGAAGTGTCGTGATGTAGTTCTGCGCAGATGGATCGTCGGCACGCTGGAACACCCCGTACTCAGCCAGGTAGATTTCGCGGCCCCAGGCGACTTGTTTGATCTGCTCGGCGAAGTGACTCAAGCGTGATTCCAAGGTCGCCGCGTTGAGTTCTGCGCCAAAGCTGCGGCGAATCGGATCATCGGCTGGAACCGAGCCGCTCATGTCCGGCACCTTGCCCGGGAATTGCACCAACGGGCGTGTTTTCTCGTACTGCGATGTGAAGGCTTCCGGCTCTTTGAACTCGAACGCCAGAGCGACATTCCAATCGCTGGCGACGCTGTCGCTGTCCATGACCTCGGACAGTGAATCGACATCCATGCCACGCGAAGTGACGTAGACCACGCGCGTCGGATTACTGGCGCGAATGGCAGCGAGCAAGCGTTCGTTGAAGCGTTGCATCGAGGCCGCATCCGGCGCCTGTGGCCGATGCAGAAGCTCAAAGCGAAATTCTGCGTCGATATCGGCATAACGCCGCGCCACCTGCCACCAGACATACTCGGCGTCATACAAAGTGTCCACGTCGGTGAATGGCGAACTACGATCCGCGGGTGTGGGCTCGCCGATCACGCCGTTGAAGTATCCGGGTAGGCTGAACATGGTCAACACCACGCCGAGGCCATGTTTGCGCGCCCAGCCAAGCGTGTCATCAATCGGTTTGATATTGGCTTCATCGATATCGCCCTTGGCATTGATCAAGCGATCACCCGCCACGCGCAAACGCAGATGATCGAATCCCTGCGCGGCGATCCAGGCCACGTCTTCCTCGTCGAACCAGTCGGCCGCATAGGGCGCGTCCGGCAAATAATTGTGCGACAGCCAATGCGCGATGTTGAGGCCTCGTTTGAAGGTCGGAATCTTTTTGTTTGGCCGCGGTTCGATCCTCGGTGTAGCGTCTCCGTCACTGGCGAAGCAATAAAAAAGACCCGCGCTACCGGTTCGCTTGACGCGCTCGGCGTCGCAGCCGCGAGACGGATGCGATGCAACCCACGAACGTGACCAGTGCGCAAAGCGTTTGCCGGGACCGAGAAAGCGATCGTGGTGCCCCATCATCGCGTGACCGTCCTGATCGCTGGTCCAGTTGGCACAGGTCGCGGGCTCACCGTAGACGTGGGCCAGGCGTCCGTCGTCGCCGGATCCGGTCAGGATATCGTGCTGGCCACCAGCGATGGGTGCGCCTGTTTCGGACAATGCAGTGTAGCGATCGATCCTGTTGCGAGCGCTGTGCAGTTGTTCGAGATCGCTGGCGATCAAAACCCCTTTGGCGTTATACCAAGGCCCTTCGCCAACGCGATCGCGCGCATCGACTCCGGGATGACCAGCGCGCGGCGACGTGCTCAGATACGCGCGCCAACGGCGCTCCCCCGTACCCGCAGTTTCGGCAAGCGACTGGCAATGCGCATCGGCTCCAGTCAAGCCCCCGAGTTTCGCGCTGCCCTGATTGATACCCTTGCTGGTGACGAAGAAGCCCATCTCGGATTTTGCGATAATCGACTCGACGGCAGATGCCTGAGCTGAGCGTGGCAAACCCAGCAGCGAACACACCGACAGGACCATGACGACGCGGGCTGGAACAGATGGCGTGCGGAGTTTTCGTAGGTCTTTCATGCCAGTGCTCGTGCAAAAAGTGCCAGCAAACGCCCCCAGGCGCGTTGTGCATGCGCTTCGCTGTAGAGCTCGGTCATGTCCGGTGTGCACCAACCGTGTTTTGCGCCGACGTAGACTTCGATCTCCGCTGGCAATTTCGCTGCGGCGAAAGCGGTGCGCAGAATCGTTTTGGTTTCCGGATCACGCTTGTCGTCGCCCTCGGCGATCGCAATCAGAGCATGCGCCTTGAACTTCGGAATCAGCAAATGCGTGCTGTCGGATTCCTTGCTCACTAACCCGCCGCCATGAAACGAGGCAATCGCGCCGATGCGATCTGGTACTGCCGCGGCGGTGTGAAAAGTAAATCCGCCGCCCATGCAATACCCCATGGCACCGATTTTGCGTCTGGTATCCACGCTGGGTTGCGTGTCCAAGAATCCGACGGCGGCCTTCGAATCGACGACCAATGTAGTCTCGCTCAATGCGCCGGACAATTTCGACATCAATTCCATCGCCGACTTGTCGTCGAAATCCACTTGCTCCACAACCGGCGACTTTTCACTCCGGTAATACTGATTGATCACCAAGACGGAATACCCGGACTGAGCCAACTTCTTCGCCAACTGCTTGTAAGCGGGACGTAGACTGAAGTAGTCGGGCCATAGCAGCACACCTGGGTATTTTCCTTTGGTCGGATGCGCGAAATAGCAGTCCGCTATGCCATCGGCGGTCTTGATGTCGACCATCGACTCCTCGACATCGGCCGCGACCGCCGTTCCCGGCAGCATCGCGATCGCCGCCGCACTCAAGGCCAGCAAATTGAAGTCGCGACGGGACCAACCAAGTTGACGACGTGACTCGACTTCTTCCTGCAAAGTGTGTTCATCGCACATGAAGACTCCTTATCTGTGTGTCGTTGGAACAAGGTTTTTGCTACTGAAGGCAACATCAATGCCGGCGTAGCATGAATGACTTGGCAATATCGATTTGTCGTGTTGTGACTATTTTTCGTTGCGGGTTCACTCGCAGCGACATCCATCTTTGGTTGAATCAAGGCTTGGGAATCACCTGAGTCGTTCTGATCCTCAGCAAGACTCATGGAGTGGCCTCTGGCCCACCGCACGGCTCCGGAAAGACTGCGTGAATTCAACAATCAGGACTGTCGTTTTGATCGAGATTGTTGCGCGTGCATCCTGGCGGCGTGACTGCAATCCCTTTCTGCAGACCCAGGCCGTCGAGTATGCGTGTCGGTGCGCCCATGCCATCGTCTGCGCGCACGGCACCGCCGGTGTGGTAGTCGTATACGGTCCAGCCCAATTGGTTCCGTTCGAACGCCGACCGCACCGTAGTGATGAACGTTCGCGCGGAATCATCGTCGATGCTGCCGATCGCGCCGAACAGTCCGACATGGATCTCGTGTCCTTTGGCCGCGGCGCGCGCTTTTGCGACAAAAGCGTCGATACTGCTTTCG
>JANMSL010000074.1:0-3202 GCA_031389245.1 Lysobacterales bacterium
GGGGATCTCGAAGATTTAGCCGACCTTGAAGCGCTGGCGAACCTGCATGCAGAAGATGCCGACGGTCACCACAAAGTTGTGATTGTCCACAAGGTCGAAAAACGCAGCGGCGACGAGGCAACCAGTCAGTAGTCGCGGGACCAATCGCGGCCGGCCTTAGTGGTTGCGCCGGTCGCGCCTTGGCATGCATGTGCGTCCACGGACGGACAGCGGACTCGTCCGGGGCCGGACACCGCCGAATTCGATTCCAGAAAAACGCTTGGTAAAACAAAGATATAAATAATTCAAACCGCTGGCACGAAGACTGCATCTATAACCCGTGCACCAGGAGAACGCCATGCGATTGAACACCCAGATCCGCCGCTTCGCCATTTCCGGCGCCCTGTTTGCGTTGTTGGGTTGCGCCCTAGCGTTGCAGCCCACGCTCGAGGGACAAATCGGCAACGACGTGGTCGCTGACGAGGTACTGACGGAGTTTCCGGTGATCATCACCATCGACAAGGCGCCCACGGCCCCGCAAGCCGGGTCTTGGCGACAGATGCTGCCGGCCTCGCTGGGACCACGCCGCGGCTGATGCGCGCAGTCCGCTTGAAGCGTCGCTGGCGGCTAAGATGTGCGCTGGCAAACCCCGGGCGCATCGATGTTCCATGTGGTGCTGTACGAACCTGAAATCCCGCCGAACACTGGCAACGTCATCCGGCTATGCGCCAATACGGGTTGCCAGCTGCATCTGATTCGTCCGTTGGGCTTCGCTATCGATCACGCCAAGATGCGTCGCGCCGGGCTGGATTACCACGAGTTCGCCAAACTCAACGTGTATGACGACATGGCAGGGTTCATCGAAGCGGCCAAGCCCGCGCGGCTGTTCGCACTGTCCACGCGCGGTCGCCAGCGTTACGACTCGATGCGCTACGCGCCTGGTGATGCCTTCGTGTTTGGGCCCGAGACACGCGGCCTGCCGCAATCCTTGTTGGATGCATTGCCCACGACGCAATGTTTGCGGCTACCGATGCAGCCGCACAATCGGAGTTTGAATTTGTCCAACACGGTCGCCATCGTCGTGTTCGAGGCGTGGCGGCAAAACGATTTTGCTGGCGCCGCCGCCACAATTTGAATTGTGCTGCGAACGCTAGGCCAGGGTGCGGGGCGATCGCTGCAACGACAATACGACGATCGCGGCCGCGGCAAACAAAGCTCCGCCGATAAAACTGCTGGTGGGCCCAAACCAATGCCACAGCGCACCGGCGAGCACGCTGGCGCACAGCGCAGTCACACCTCCGACCGCGTGAAATACGCCGAAGGCGGTGCCACGCAGCGTCGCAGGTGCGGCAGTTGCGATCATCGCGGAGAGCAGCCCCTGGCTGAATCCCAGATGCAGACCCCAGACACCCACCCCAAAAATAAAGCCCCAGGGCCCCAGATCGAAGGCCAGCAACACATCAGCAGCGACCAGCGTCAGCAGTGACACCAACAGCAGACCGCGACGGTCCATGCGATCGGCGAGTCGCCCGACCGGCCAGGCCGATAGCGCGTACACCGCACTCATGACCGCCAGCGCCAATGGCGCCCAGCGCAGGCCAAGGCCGCGGTCGCTGCCGAGAATAATCAGGAAACCCTCGCCAAAGCGCGCCAGTCCGATCAGCGCGGCAACACTGATCACCTGCCAGAAGGAATGCGGCAAATCGCGCCAAGCGCTCGTACTCAGCAGCGGCTTGTCGTTCGCAGCCCGCGCTTCCGGCTCGCGCAGATAAAGCACCAGAATCAGCACACCGATCGCCGCCGGGATCGCGGCAAACCACAGAGCGTGCTGCGCATTGCCCAGCCACAGCATCAAACCAATCGCCAGCAGTGGCCCGAGCACCGCGCCGACGGTATCCATCGACTGGCGCAGGCCATAGGCTTCGCCGCGCAATGCCGGTGGCGTGACATCGGCCAGCAACGCATCCCGAGGTGCACCGCGTATACCTTTGCCGATGCGGTCGAGCACGCGCGCGAGCAGCACCTGAAAAGGCACACTGGCCAGCGGAAACAGCGGCTTGGTCAACGCTGACAATCCGTAGCCAAGTACGATCAACGGTTTACGGCGACCGAGTAGATCGCTCAGCCGCCCGGCGAACAGCTTGCAGAACGCCGCGGTGGCTTCGGCCAGTCCCTCGATCAGCCCAAGCATCAGAACGCTGGCGCCCATACCCCCAATCAGCATGAGCGGGAGCAACGCATGCGCCAGCTCGCTGGACACATCGGTGAACAGGCTCACCCAACCCAGAATCCAAACCGCGCGCGGCATGCGCGGGCGCGATGAGGCGTTGCGCGCGGGCCGATCGGTCGAATCGCCAGTCACATTGTGCCTGCTTCGTAGGCCGGGCGAGTGCGTCTGCGAACCAGACGCACCGCCGCCAATTCAGCTCAGCGCCCACCCGCCGGGCGTCGTCGCGTTGATTCCAGATAGCGGAAGAACTCGGCATCGGCACCGAGCATCAGCGTGGTGTTGGCGCCCATGGTGGAGTAACTCTCCAGCGTGCGGAAAAACGCGTAGAACTCGGCGTCGGCGCCGAATGCCTCGCCATAGATCCTGGTTGCCTCGGCATCCGCTTTGCCGCGGACTTCGGCGGCCTTGCGCTCGGCTTCCGAGGTGATCGTGCGCAGCTCGCGCGACATCTCGCCAAGCAGTTCGGAACTGCGTCCCTGACCCTCGGCACGGAAACGCTCGGCAATACTTTGGCGCTCGGAAATCATTCGCGTCTCGACTTGCGCACGCACCGAATCAATGTAATTGATGCGGCGAATACGCACGTCGACCAGTTCGATACCGAGCTCGGGCATCAGCTTGGAAGCCGCTTCGCGCATTTCCTGTTCGAGCAATTCGCGGCCCTTCTTGGGCTTCTCCAGAGCCACATCTTGACGCGTGATCAGCTCTTCCTCGAGCGTCTTCAAGTCGACTTTCCAATCCTTGGAACGGACGATTTCCTCCAGCGATGTACCCGAAATGATGTCGCGGACCACTGAATCGATGATGTCGTCGAGGCGTGTGCGTGCGCCCTGCTCGTCGCGCACCGAACGCAGGAACTGCAACGGATTGGAAATGCGCCAACGCGCAGTGGTATCGACCAGCACGAACTCGCGACCCAGCGTCGGCACCTGGCTGACATCAACGAGTTTGACCACGAGGTCGGCGTCGCTCTGATCGGTGCTGAAAAACATG